>NZ_SJWV01000272.1:0-3724 GCF_004352695.1 Escherichia sp. KCJ4928 | reverse complement strand
GGGAAGTCAGGATGATACCTGCGGCATCAGCACTCACAGTGCGGTCAAACCAGTTTTCACCGTTGACCAGATGAAAACGGTCGCCATCCGGCATCATGTAACCGCCACCGTCCGGCAGGCGGATGAAATGCCAGAAGCCTCCCTGATATTCCGGCATCATTTTTTGCGCCAGCGCGTACACATACGCCTCGGCATACAGAAAATCGTTGCCAAACAGGTAAGTGCGTATTTTCATGAAAGGAGATCACTCAATAACTTCCATCGAGATCGGGTAATAACATTTGAACAGATCGCTGAATAACATCGATGGAGATCACTTTTGACTCATTTTGTTATTCAGTGATCTCCATCAATGTTATTGGAACTTCACAGGTGTGTTGATCTGTATCTTTTGCCATTCCGGTAAAGGATACCTATGCCAACAGTTCCAATTTCTATGAGAAAACTTAAAGAAATTCTTAGGCTTAAATACGGTGTTGGACTCAGCCATCGACAAATTGGTCGTAGTCTTGCAATCTCCCCTTCCGTTGTATCCAGATATGCTAATCGGGCGGCTCAACTTGGCATAAAGCAGTGGCCCTTACCTACAGGATGGGATGATACAAAACTAAAACATGCGTTCCTTCAGACCCAGGTTAAGATGAAGAAGCACTCTCTGCCTGACTGGGCTACAGTACACCGGGAACTGCGTAATAAATGCGTGACGCTGCAGCTACTCTGGGAAGAATACTGTGAGCGTAATCCAGGCGGTTTTTACAGCTATAACCATTACTGCCGGATGTACCGTGAATGGCTCAAAACCACTTCACCATCAATGCGTCAGGTACATAAAGCTGGCGAAAAACTTTTCGTTGATTACTGTGGACCTACCGTTGGCGTTACCGACCCTGAGACCGGAGAAATAAGAACTGCTCAGGTCATCGTAGCTGTTCTCGGGGCATCAAGTTACACATGGGCAGAGGCCACCTGGTCTCAGCAGCTTGAAGACTGGGTGATGAGTCATGTTCGCTGCTTCCAGTGGTTGGGTGGCGTTCCTGAACTTGTTGTTCCGGACAATCTGAAAAGCGCCACATCCAGGGCATGTAAGTATGATCCTGACGTTAACCCTACCTACCAGCAGATGCTTGAGCATTATAATGTCGCAGTTTTGCCTGCGCGGCCACGTAAACCGAAAGATAAAGCCAAAGCTGAAGTTGGCGTTCAGGTTGTTGAACGCTGGATCATGGCCCGAATCAGGCATGAGATCTTCTACAGCCTTGCATCGCTTAATCAGCGCATTCGGGAGTTGCTGGAAAGACTGAATAACAAAATAATGCAGAAGTTGGGTTATTCACGTGCAGAACTCTTCATCCAGCTTGATAAACCCGCACTGAAGCCTCTTCCTGAAGCCAGTTACAGTTACACCCTGGTGAAGAAAGTCAGAGTTCATGCCGATTACCACGTGGAAATCGACAAACATTACTACTCGGTTCCATGTTCGCTGTTAGGCCAGCAACTGGAAGCATGGATCTCCGGAGAACTGGTAAGACTCTTCAATCAGGGGCAGGAGGTTGCTGTGCACCCGCGCAAGCGTACTTATGGCTACAGTACCCGCAACGAGCACATGCCTGAAGCTCATCGACAGCATGCCACCTGGACGCCAGAGCGTCTTCTGGAATGGGCGGGGCACATAGGCAGTGAAACTCATAGTTATGTGCTTCATATACTGAACTCTCGTCCACATCCGGAACAAAGCTATCGCTTCTGCCTTGGACTCCTGAACCTTCATAAAAAATACAGTAAAGCCAGACTTAATGCAGCATGTGCAAGAGCTCTGAAAACAAAGGTATGGCGTCTGTCAGGTATTAAATCGATCCTGGAAAAAGGTCTGGATAAACAACCTGTTCAGGATCCAAAACCAGATCTGTTATCCACGATGGAACACGAAAACGTACGCGGCAGTGAGTATTACCACTGATACGGGATCCAATGATGAATCATCTTTACGAACAACTGACCGCACTTAAACTCACCGGCTTCCGTGATGCGCTTAAAAAGCAACTTGCTCAACCGGGCACATACCAGGAGCTGGGCTTCGAAGAACGCCTGTCATTACTGACAGCAGAAGAACTAACCTGCCGTGAAAACAGGAAGGCAGAGCGTCTGATCAAACATGCACGGTTCAGACTTAATGCTGAGTTATCAAAGCTGGATTATCGTAACAATAGAGGGCTGGACAGGGCCCTCATCCGTTCACTCAGTCAGGGAAACTGGTTAACCCTGAAACAAAATATTTTACTGACCGGGGCCACCGGCAGCGGTAAAACGTTCCTGGCATGTGCACTTGGTCATAATGCCTGCCGACAGGGATACAAGGTCTACTATTATCGCCTTAAAGCGCTGATGGAACAGTGCTATCAGGGGCATGCTGATGGAAGATACAGCAAACTTTTGACCAGGCTGAATAATAGCGATCTGCTGCTTCTGGATGACTGGGGGCTGGAACCTCTCTCATCAGAACAGCGTAGCGACCTGCTGGAAATAGTGGATCTGATGTACCAACGAGGCTCAATCATCGTAGTGAGCCAGTTGCCGGTGGAAAACTGGTACAAAATGATCGGAGACTCCACACATGCGGATGCCATCCTAGATCGACTGGTTCATGGCAGTATCAAGATCGAACTTAAAGGAGAATCAATGCGGAAAATACAATCTCCGTTGACCGAAGGAGATCAGTGAAGGTAATTTAAAAACGGTTCTGTGAAAGTGACACGAACCGATCTCCATCGATGTTA
This sequence comes from Escherichia sp. KCJ4928, assembly GCF_004352695.1. Classification (NCBI taxonomy): domain Bacteria; kingdom Pseudomonadati; phylum Pseudomonadota; class Gammaproteobacteria; order Enterobacterales; family Enterobacteriaceae; genus Escherichia; species Escherichia sp. KCJ4928. Next base: position 950 of record NZ_SJWV01000272.1, on the reverse strand, counting down.
CTCACCGATCTCCTTCACGGTAATACGCAGGTAAGGCAGAAAAGAAAGGCGGTCGCACTCTTCAACGTTCAGAGTGACAGATTTCGCATACTGCATGGGATTTCCTCCGTTGTTCACATATTCCGCGACACCGGGCGGTGCCGTGCCTCCATCTTTGCCGGGCCTGCAGGGTTGCAAGGGCGCAAGGGAAGCCGCAGCCTGACGCACACGGCTGACGGGAGTTGGAGGGTGAGACCGCGAAATCTGAGCGGGTGAACGACCGGAAAATCACGGCAGACGGGAAGGAGGGACCGGGTGACCGCAGCGGTTCACCTTACCTTGCAACCCGCCCGCAGAAGCCCGGCTACGATGGAGGCACGGCACAGCCCGCACACGACGCTGAGGCTACATAACTGAAAACCCACAAGGCCATGCCCCGCATGGCCGGGTAAAGCGGAGCCTGCGGCGACATCCTTTTGCTCTGTCCGGGGACCGGCTGGAAAAGGCGGAGATTTTTCCCCGCCAGCGTCATCATTTCCGGATTTTCGCCAGTGCATCCGCCATGCTGCGGATTTCGGTCCGGGCTTCCCGGACCACCTCCCGCAGAACACCACGGTCAAACCAGCGGCGGGGCGGTTCATCAGGTATACGCAGCACATCGCAGGCCAGCCCACTGGACAGGATATGCTCAATACAATCGCTGACCAGGTACATTTCCACCGACGAAAAACGTGCTCCCCGGTTCACGATGGCATCAAGCACCACGGGCAGGTTTTCGTCATCTTCATCAAGCCAGCAGGGGTAATCGCTTTCCTTCACAACCAGACGAAAGCGGCGCGTCTGCCGGGTCAGCAACGTCTGACCGGTGGTGGTCAGCGCCGCCCGGATACGCCGCGCATCGTCTGCCACCTGGTAACAGATGCTTCGTACTGCATTGCGCACCGCATCAAGAACTGCCCTGATTTCTTCCT
>NZ_SJWV01000271.1:0-3728 GCF_004352695.1 Escherichia sp. KCJ4928 | reverse complement strand
GACTGAAACACATTAATTTTTTTAATAAAAATGGTACGCATCACACATTTAACTGATTCATGTAACAAATCATTTAAGTTTTGCTATCTTAACTGCGTGCGGCCTGAAAAACAGTGCTGTGCCCTTGTAACTCATCATAATAATTTACGGCGCAGCCAAGATTTCCCTGGTGTTGGCGCAGTATTCGCGCACCCCGGTCTAGCCGGGGTCATTTTTTAGTGGCTTTTGCCACCCACGCTTTCAGCACTTCTACGTCGTGACGCCACTCTTCTTTCATCTCTTCAATCCATTCACCGACGTTATCTTCCCAGGCAGGAAGGTCCGGAGACTGAATTTGCTGACCCAGCTGTTGCAGATGGCGTAACCCCACTGACCCCGCCGCACCTTTAATTTTATGTCCTTCCTCTACAATGCCTTTTTTATCCTGCGCCGTCAGATTCGACTCCAGCACGCTGACATAGCCCGGCATCATCTTCTCAAACACCGCTAACCCGTCGGTGATCAGCTTCGGTCCTACAAGTTCGAGATACTGTTCCAGCATGGGAATATCGAGCAATGCTTCTGATTTACTGTTCTCTTCTGTCGTCACCGTACTCTCCTCATCATCCTGGGTATCCCAGAATTTCTTGATCATCGCGGTTAGCGCCGGAACCGAAAGCGGCTTACTCAGCACATCATCCATTCCAGCATTGAGGTACTCTTGTTTGTCTTTCAGCACGTTAGCGGTTAAGGCCACCAGCGGCGGTAAATCCTCGCGCGGATAACGCTTCGTCAGTTCACGAGAGATATCCAGCCCGGTCATATCTGGCAACTGAATATCCAGCAACACCAGGTCGTATTCGCCCGGTTTAAACATCTCCAGCGCCGCCTTGCCGGTCATGGCGACATCAACGCTGTTACCTAATTTTTCCAGCACAGAACGCGCAACAATCACGTTCAGTTCAATGTCTTCCACCAGCAGCACATTCAGCGCCGGTAAAGGCATATCGTCTTCATCAAACGCATCATCGACCTCTTCTGCTACCGACGGTGCGTGGATCGTCAACGTAAAGGTTGAACCTTTGCCCTGTTCGCTGGTAACCGTAATATCGCCGCCCATATTTTTCGCCAGACGACGAGAAACGGCCAGACCAATACCGGTGCCGGTGGCAGGTTTACCGCCATGACTGTCTTTCACCTGGTAATACATGGCGAAAATTTTATCCAGCTCATCCTGCGGAATGCCGATACCAGAGTCTTCCACTTCAAAATGCAGCATATCGCCTTCATCGTAGCGCACGCGCACGGTAACCTGGCCTTGCTGGGTGAATTTGACGGCGTTACTGATGAGGTTCCACAGGATCTGCCGTAAACGCGTCCCGTCGGTAATGACCTGATGCGGTAATGGCAGCGTCGGCTCCAGGTTAAAGCGCAATCCTTTTTGTTGCGCCTGCAATGCGGAGAGATTTTCCAGATCGGCAAGGAAGCTGGTGAAATCAACCGGTTGATTATCAAGCTGGACCTTGCGCCGTTCCATCTTATCCATGTCGATAATATCGTTAAAGATATTCCCCAGCGTGACGGCCGAAACATGGATGGTCTTGAGATATTTTTCCTGCTCGGCGGTGAGTTCGGTATCCAGCAGAATACGGCTCAGGCCGACGATACCGTTCAGCGGTGTACGCAATTCGTGACTGATGGTGGAGATAAACGTCGTTTTGTCGCGGCTGGCCCGTTCAAGCGCATCCTGATACCGCTTACGCTCGGTAATGTCGCGACCAAAGCCCATCAAACCGTGACGTTTACCCACGCGGTCGTAGTACGGCACTTTACGGATTTCAAAGCAGGCTTTGCGCCCGTCCGGGTAATCCAGCCACTGTTCATAGGTCAGTGACACATTATGACGGAACACTTTTTCATCGGTTTCAATGACTTTTGCGGCGGCTTCCGGTGAGTAAACATCAGCAGGTTTCAGGTGAACCAGTTGTTTTTCGCTTTTTCCGGTCAGCAGCTCCATCGCGCGGTTACAGCCGGAAAACTCTTTATCTTCGTTACGATAAAAAACCAGGTCGGGTGAAGCATCAAGGAAGGAACGTAAGAATGAGGATTGCTGCTCGAGCTGAATTTGTGTCTCTTCGCGCTCTTTGATTTCAATTTTCAGTTGGCCGAAGGTTTCCTGCAGTTCTGCTTCCGCTTTTTCACGAACGGCGATTTCCTGATTTAGCTGGGCAATATTATCTTTTAACTGAACGTTGAGGCTCAAATCGCGCTCGCGCATCTCCTCCAGTTTTTGCACCAGCCGTGACAGACGTTGTCGTGACTCCTCCAGTTGCTCGACGACCACCGATAGAAAGTAGACCGCCCACGGCGTAATCAGCAAACCAAAGAAGATAGAACGAATAACATCAATGCTTTCGACCTGACCATGCAGCACCATGGTTACCGCCATTTGTACCACAATGGCAAGAACGACGAGGGCCAGCGCCAGCAACATTGAGAAGCGCACCAGACCTAACTTCATCATCAGGTCAACATAATACTGCGCCAGCAGACGAATTTGCTTCATTAGGGAATTCCTTCACGACAACCTGCCCCAATAATACCCAATTCTGACAGTTACGTTATAAATTGTGTGAGAAATGCGGAATTCCCCTCAACGACCTACTCCGTTGGAGGTATCCACGGACGTTCCAGCGCCGATCCCTGTACGCCATGTTCATTCAGATAGCGATCCAGCTCGACCATTCCCGTCCATCGATTTTCGCACCACAGAGGAGCAAGCAGCGTCGGGCGACGGGCGCTGGCGGAAATGCGGTGGTAGATCACTTCCGGTGGCGTATGGCGAATCATTTCTCCGGCAGTGAGCGTGTAATCCTCCAGTTCAATACCGTTCAAACGCCCCGCTTCCCAGGCTTTCGCCATAATGCTGCCTTTCACAATATGCAGCGGATGCAGCTTTATGCCGTCCACGCCGGTTTCAACCACTCGCTCCAGCGTTTGCAAACATTCAGCCTGCCCTTCGCCAGGCAGGCCGACAATTAAGTGGGAACACACCTTCAGCCCGCGCTGACGTGCCAGCTGGGTTGTACGCTGATAACAGGCAAAATCATGGCCGCGGTTGATGCGATGCAGTGTTTTGTCGTGGGCGGTTTGTAGCCCCAGCTCCAGCCACACTTCGTAACCCTGGTCCTTATATTCGCAAAGCAGATCCAGCACCGCATCCGGCACGCAGTCCGGGCGGGTACCAACACACAAACCGACAATATTGGCCTGGCTCACCGCCTGCTGATACATAGAACGTAGCACCTGAACTTCCGCAAAGGTGCTGGTATACGCCTGAAAGTAGGCCAGATAGCGTTTAGCGCGGTTAACTAAATTCGCCTGGTGCGCCAGTTGCTCGGCAATGGAACGATGCTGCTGCGCTTCATCGGCAAACGAGGCAACATTACAGAATGTGCAGCCACCACGCCCGATGGTACCGTCACGGTTAGGGCAGCTAAAACCGCCGTGCAGCGTCAGCTTATGCACCTTTTGCCCATAACGACGGGTGAGATCACCACCAAACATATTGACTAATTTCTGTAACTGCATAATCTGATAGACCGCGCCTTGAAAAGAGGCCAAAGCCTGCCATTTTTAGCCCAATTCGGCGATGACCTGGATCAATCGCCCCGTCCTGCTTTTATCAATTGCATAATTAATCAAAATTATCGAAATTTAATGCAAAATCACTTTTGCTTATCTTGTGC
>NZ_SJWV01000270.1:0-3770 GCF_004352695.1 Escherichia sp. KCJ4928 | reverse complement strand
GTATATTCACTGACTCTCCTGTTAAACATTAATAACAACGTTCTCTATGGAGAGAGAATCATCCCATAATGGCGTATTTCAAGGTGGTTATTGCCTTTTGTAATTTAACCATCGGAATGTTGACCACTGACGAATGGAGTAGTAACACTAAATAGCTGTGCTTAATACCGCTACACTTTTGCCAGCCCATGTTTGCCTCCGGGGAATGGGCTGACGGTTTCCATAAAATGGCGAACTTTTTTCAACAGTTGCCACATTGATCGGCACTGATGATTACGCGTTATTGTGTCGTGAAATGCCTGCCATAGCCGTTCAACATGATTCACCCATGGCGAGTAAACCGGCTGATAAATGCCCCTGAACTTCGGGTTCTCCTTCAGCCAGCTCTGTGTTTCCCGGCTTTTGTGGATAATGTAGTTGTCCACGATCAGCGTGATGGTTTTCGCCCGACGGTATGTTGCTTTAAGCCGCTTCAGCAGGCTGATGAACAGCGCCGAACTTTTGCTGTTGCCGCCCACATAACTGACTTTACCTGTCCCGCTGTGCAGCGCTCCGGCCAGATAATATTTTTCATTCTGTCCCGGCGTGACCACCCGTTTTTGCTGTCCGCGCAGTTGCCAGTCCGCACCGATTTTGGGATGAAGATGGATATCCACTTCATCTTCATAAAAGACCGGATGCTCTGCGCTGCTCGTCCAGTGCTTTATGGATTGCGGCCATCTTTTCATCTTTATGCGGGTCACGGATACGCAGAGTTAGCGCAGCCCTTCGCCACACAATCCCCGCAGACGGCAACCAGCGGCGAACGGTTCCAGCATTTAACTGGCAACCGGTTATCTCATTGATTTTTATTGCCAGCAGTTCTGTACTCCAGCGTGAACGCTGGTAGCCAAAGTCGCCGGGAGAATGTTTTACCAGCTCACGTAACAGTGTGCAGATATGCTCAAACGGCCAGCGACGGGTACGTCCGGCAGGTAATGATTTCAGTCCCTCAACACCCGACTGCGTGAACCAGTTAATCCAGCGTCCAACAGAGGAACGGACGCAGCAGAGCGTTCTGGCAACGTCGCTGACACGGTCACCCCGGTGCAGCATCAGCATGGCAGTCAGTCTGCGGGCATAATTTTTATCGTGTGTTTTATGGATGGCTTTCTGCATCAGGCGTCGTTCGTCACGGGAAATTGGTGCTATGATCGGCATTGCTCACTCCGGTTGGTGATTTGTTTTGATTTGGCGATTGATCAGATCGCACAATCCGGGCTGAGTTCCCTCAAAGTGATCTACTATTCCGCGCAGCTATTTAGGGAGTTACCGAAGAAAAAAAGGGGGCCAGTCATTCAGGCATCATTTCCACAGCAAAACGATTTCAACTTTCTCACACTGGATTAATCTTTTTCTTCTTCACGGTCCTCTGGCGCTGGATTGCAGACACAGGCGTAGCTATTCTCCTGAAGATAGACTTGGCGTGGTTCTTTATGCTCTCGTACATTCTGAGTCTCTACCCCGGGTAGCTGCCCGGTTTAACATTCCCTGCCATAACACGGTTAAAAACTGGATAAAAGGCTACCACAAATCTGGTGATGAGGCCTTTTATCAGGTGCAGGAAGGAGAAAAGCATGACCCGTTCTGATGATGGCCATGAAAACGAGGCAAACATTACGCAGGAAGAGATGAAGAATAAGCTGCGTTATCTTCGCGCAGAAAATTCATATCTGAAAGCCATGCAGGAGCATTTCCTGGAAAAAAGCGCCTAGAACTGGAGAAAAAGCAAAAGTCATCCAGAACCTGAGGTGCGGACACTGCCAGTCTGACCTGTTAAAGGCCGCAGGGCTGGCCAGAAGCACGCAGTACTATCAGCAGTCACTGCAGAAGGCTAAGGACAAGTATGCAGATGTGAAACAGCTCATAGCCTCCATCTTCCATGAACACCGAGGATGTTATGGGTACCAGCGGATCCACTGTGAACTTCAGAAAAGATGTCTCAGGTTCAGTGGCAAAACGGTGCAAAAACTGATGCAGCAGCTTGGCCTGAAGTCTCCTGTGCGCCTGAAGAAATACCGGTCTTATCGGGTGAATATGGGACTCGCTGCAAAAAATATCCTTCAGTGACAGTTCAAAGCGAAAGCTCCCAGTGAGAAATGGGTGACAGATATCACCGAATTCAGGGCTGGCGGACAAAAACTGTACCTGTCCCCGATACTTGATTTGTTTAACGGGGAAATCGTGGCGAGGGAAACAGCCTGCAGGCCTACAGATGAGCTGGTGAAGCGGATGTTAAATAAGGGGCTGGAAAGCCTTGCTGAAGAGGAGAACCCGCTGCTCCGCAGTGTTCAGTAATAATGTAGGTATCAGTTTTTATCATCACTCTGTTTGCTGTTTAACCAGACAGCTGTGATTACTGATGCAGTGAAGACTTTCCCGCATCCTGACTCACACAGCGATCGACTTCTTGTGTCCTGCCCTGGACCTGTCAGTTGCCGGAAGCGCCTTCATGCGAGGCATCTCCTCACCGGTGCACGTGACCCAAGAAGGGCCTGACGGCTTGTCTCGTTACTGCCCTGTCCGGGGTATCAGTCTGGAGATTCAACTCTGTTTCCTCACAGGAGCTCAGTTATGGCAGGAAAAGTTACAGAAACCGCTGCTGTGGGTGGAGTGGATACACATAAAGATCTGCATATTGCCGCTGCCGTAGATCAGAACAATAAAGTTCTGGGGACCCAGTTGTTCTCCACAACACGGCAAGGTTACCGTAAGCGTACAGCCTGAACCGTCTGGTCAGAATCTGACGAATTAGACAAAGTGGTGTCCACCAAATAAGTAGTGGGAACCAAAGTGTCAGATATGCAGAAAAATGTGACTCCCGGCAGGCGAAAAGGCTGCCCTAATTATCCTCCCGAATTTAAACAGCAGCTCGTTGCTGCCTCCTGTGAACCCGGGATATCCATCTTAAAACTTGCTCTTGAAAATGGCATTAACGCCAATCTGTTGTTCAAATGGCGACAACAATGGCGCGAGGGAAAGCTGCTATTACCTTCTTCAGAGAGCCCCCAGCTACTTCCTGTGACTCTCGATGCAGCTGCCGAACAGCCAGAATCGCTCGCAGAGGACCCGGAAACCCTCAGTATCAGCTGTGAGGTAACGTTCCGGCACGGGACGCTCCGCTTCAATGGCAATGTCAGCGAAAAGCTCCTGACTCTGCTGATACAGGAACTGAAGCGATGATCCCGTTACCTTCCGGGACCAAAATTTGGCTGGTTGCCGGTATCACCGATATGATAAATGGCTTCAACGGCCTGGCTGCGAAAGTACAGACGGCGCTGAAAGACGATCCCATGTCCGGCCATGTTTTCATTTTCCGGGGCCGCAGCGGCAGTCAGGTTAAACTGCTGTGGTCCACCGGTGACGGGCTGTGCCTCCTGACCAAACGGCTGGAGCGTGGGCGCTTCGCCTGGCCGTCAGCCCGTGATGGCAAAGTGTTCCTTACGCAGGCGCAGCTGGCGATGCTGCTGGAAGGTATCGACTGGCGACAGCCTAAGCGGCTGCTGACCTCCCTGACCATGCTGTAAATCTCTTTATCCTGGTTGTCACAGAATAAGCCCGGTAAAATACGGGCTTATGAACGACATCTCTTCTGACGACATCCTCCTGCTGAAACAGCGCCTGGCCGAACAGGAAGCGCTGATCCACGCCCTGCAGGAAAAGCTGAGCAACCGGGAGCGCGAAATAGACCATCTGCAGGCGCAGCTGGATAAACTCCGCCGGATGAACTT
>NZ_SJWV01000026.1:0-38067 GCF_004352695.1 Escherichia sp. KCJ4928 | reverse complement strand
ATCATTTACTATTGCACTGTTAATTGGTGCGAGGTTGTGATGAAAGACGTTGTGATTGTCGGGGCGTTACGGACACCTATCGGCTGCTTTCGCGGTGCGTTAGCGGGTCATTCCGCCGTGGAACTTGGTAGTCTGGTCGTGAAAGCGTTAATAGAACGTACCGGCGTTCCTGCATATGCGGTGGATGAAGTAATTCTTGGTCAGGTGTTGACTGCAGGGGCAGGGCAGAATCCGGCAAGGCAATCGGCTATTAAAGGTGGTCTTCCTAATAGCGTTTCTGCAATCACTATTAATGACGTTTGCGGTTCTGGGCTTAAAGCACTGCATCTGGCTACTCAGGCGATACAGTGTGGCGAGGCTGATATTGTCATCGCCGGTGGCCAGGAAAACATGAGCCGCGCACCACATGTTCTGACTGATAGCCGCACCGGTGCACAGCTTGGCAATAGCCAGTTGGTTGACAGTCTGGTGCATGATGGGTTGTGGGATGCCTTCAATGATTATCATATTGGTGTCACCGCCGAAAATCTGGCTCGCGAATATGGCATCAGCCGTCAGTTGCAGGATGCTTACGCACTTAGCTCGCAACAAAAAGCGCGAGCGGCGATTGACGCCGGACGATTTAAAGATGAGATCGTCCCGGTAATGATCCAAAGTAACGGTCAGACGTTGGTTGTTGATACCGATGAACAGCCACGCACTGACGCCAGTGCAGAAGGTTTAGCCCGTTTAAATCCTTCATTTGATAGTCTCGGTTCTGTGACCGCGGGGAATGCATCATCCATAAACGATGGCGCAGCTGCGGTAATGATGATGAGCGAAGCCAAAGCACGAGCGTTGAATTTACCCGTGCTGGCCCGCATCCGCGCATTTGCCAGCGTTGGTGTAGATCCGGCATTGATGGGAATTGCGCCGGTGTATGCGACCCGCCGTTGCCTGGAGCGTGTAGGCTGGCAGTTGGCTGATGTCGATCTTATCGAGGCTAATGAAGCGTTTGCTGCACAGGCGCTTTCGGTTGGCAAGATGCTTGAGTGGGATGAGCGTCGGGTCAATGTCAATGGTGGCGCGATCGCACTCGGTCACCCGATAGGCGCTTCCGGTTGCCGAATCCTGGTTTCTCTGGTTCATGAAATGGTGAAACGTAATGCCCGCAAAGGGCTGGCAACGCTTTGTATCGGCGGGGGCCAGGGCGTGGCATTGACCATTGAACGTGACGAGTAGCTCTGCATTTCCTCCTTACCGATAAATATCTGCCGTCATTAATCTGTTGAATAATGATGGCTGGCAAGTCGACATACATTTTCTGGGCTCCCTCATTTTTCCATTCTCATGACATATTCGTGATCGACACTGCACTTTTTTTAATCCTTAACTTAAAAATGAAACATTGTTTTATTTTTAATTGAAAACCCTAGCCCATGTGCATATCATCCCTTTATAGAGAAAACGAAACAGTGTTTCACTATCGTTTTCTATTTTCACGCTTCACTGATTATCGGAGGTTGATGTGGACGTAAGACAGAGCATCCACAGTGCGCACGCAAAAACGCTGGATACCCAAGGGCTGCGCAATGAATTTTTGGTTGAAGAGGTATTTGTCGCCGATGAGTACACCATGGTTTACAGCCACATTGACCGAATTATTGTTGGCGGCATTATGCCGATAACTAAAACGGTTTCCGTTGGCGGGGAAGTTGGTAAACAACTCGGCGTAAGCTATTTCCTTGAACGTCGCGAGTTAGGTGTTATCAATATTGGCGGTGCCGGTACGATTACTGTCGATGGCCAATGCTATGAAATCGGTCACCGCGACGCCCTGTATGTGGGTAAAGGTGCAAAAGAAGTTGTCTTTGCCAGTATTGATACCGCCACTCCGGCAAAGTTTTATTACAATTGCGCACCCGCGCATACGACGTATCCCACCAAAAAAGTCACACCGGACGAAGTATCTCCAGTCACGTTAGGCGATAACCTCACCAGTAACCGTCGCACAATTAACAAATATTTTGTCCCGGATGTGCTGGAAACCTGCCAATTGAGTATGGGGCTGACGGAGCTGGCTCCAGGTAACTTGTGGAACACCATGCCGTGTCACACTCACGAGCGCCGGATGGAAGTTTATTTCTATTTCAATATGGATGATGACGCCTGCGTTTTCCACATGATGGGGCAGCCGCAAGAAACGCGTCATATTGTGATGCATAACGAGCAGGCGGTGATCTCCCCGAGCTGGTCGATTCATTCCGGCGTCGGAACCAAAGCTTATACCTTTATCTGGGGCATGGTCGGTGAAAACCAGGTCTTTGATGATATGGACCATGTGGCCGTTAAAGATTTGCGCTAGTTGTGGGCATAAACGAATAAGGTATTGTTATGATTTTAAGTGCATTTTCTCTCGAAGGTAAAGTTGCGGTCGTCACTGGCTGTGATACTGGGCTGGGCCAGGGGATGGCGTTGGGGCTGGCGCAAGCGGGCTGTGACATTGTTGGCATTAACATCGTTGAACCTACTGAAACCATCAAGCAGGTCACGGCGCTGGGGCGTCGTTTTTTAAGCCTGACCGCCGATCTGCGAAAGATTGATGGTATTCCAGCACTGCTGGATCGCGCGGTAGCGGAGTTTGGTCATATTGATATCCTGGTGAATAACGCCGGATTGATTCGCCGCGAAGATGCTCTCGAGTTCAGCGAAAAGGACTGGGACGATGTCATGAACCTGAATATCAAGAGCGTATTCTTCATGTCTCAGGCAGCGGCGAAACACTTTATCGCGCAAGGCAATGGCGGCAAGATTATCAATATCGCGTCAATGCTCTCCTTCCAGGGCGGGATCCGTGTGCCTTCTTATACCGCATCAAAAAGCGGCGTGATGGGTGTGACGCGATTGATGGCGAACGAATGGGCTAAACACAACATTAATGTTAATGCGATAGCTCCGGGTTACATGGCGACCAACAATACTCAACAACTACGGGCAGATGAACAACGTAGCGCGGAAATTCTCGACCGCATTCCAGCTGGTCGTTGGGGACTGCCGAGTGACCTGATGGGGCCGATAGTGTTCCTTGCCTCCAGCGCTTCAGATTATGTGAATGGTTATACCATTGCCGTGGATGGCGGTTGGCTGGCGCGTTAATTCATTCTTCTTACTTTTATGACCCTGCCGCATGGCAGGGTTTTTTATACCTGTAGATCATCATAATCCATATCATGGTTATGAAATAATCCATATCAATTATCAATTAATGAACTTTATGAATTTTATCTGCTGTAAAATTAGGTGGTTAATAATAATCTCAATAATTCAACTTAATTTGAAAATTGGAATATCCATCACATAACGACATGCCGCAGCAATTTAATCCATATTTATGCTGTTTCCGACCTGACACCTGTGTGAATTGTTCACGTATTTTTTCACTATGTCTTACTCTCTGCTGGCAGGAAAAAATGGTTACTATCAATACGGAATCTGCTTTAACGCCACGTTCTTTGCGGGATACGCGGCGTATGAATATGTTTGTTTCGGTAGCTGCTGCGGTCGCAGGATTGTTATTTGGTCTTGATATCGGCGTAATCGCCGGAGCGTTGCCGTTCATTACCGATCACTTTGTGCTGACCAGTCGTTTGCAGGAATGGGTGGTTAGTAGCATGATGCTCGGCGCAGCAATCGGTGCGCTGTTTAATGGTTGGCTGTCGTTCCGCCTGGGGCGTAAATACAGCCTGATGGCGGGGGCCATCCTGTTTGTACTCGGTTCTATAGGGTCCGCTTTTGCGACCAGCGTAGAGATGTTAATCGCCGCTCGTGTGGTGCTGGGCATTGCTGTCGGGATCGCGTCTTACACCGCTCCTCTGTATCTTTCTGAAATGGCAAGTGAAAACGTTCGCGGTAAGATGATCAGTATGTACCAGTTGATGGTCACACTCGGCATCGTGCTGGCGTTTTTATCCGATACAGCGTTCAGTTATAGCGGTAACTGGCGCGCAATGTTGGGGGTTCTTGCTTTACCAGCAGTCCTGCTGATTATTCTGGTGGTCTTCCTGCCAAATAGCCCGCGCTGGCTGGCGGAAAAGGGGCGTCATATTGAGGCGGAAGAAGTGTTGCGTATGCTGCGCGATACGTCGGAAAAAGCGCGAGAAGAACTCAACGAAATTCGTGAAAGCCTGAAGTTAAAACAAGGCGGTTGGGCACTGTTTAAGATCAACCGTAACGTCCGTCGTGCTGTGTTTCTCGGTATGTTGTTGCAGGCGATGCAGCAGTTTACCGGTATGAACATCATCATGTACTATGCGCCGCGTATCTTCAAAATGGCGGGCTTTACGACCACAGAACAACAGATGATTGCGACTCTGGTCGTGGGACTGACCTTTATGTTCGCGACCTTCATTGCGGTCTTTACGGTAGATAAAGCAGGTCGTAAACCGGCTCTGAAAATTGGTTTCAGCGTGATGGCGTTAGGCACTCTGGTGCTGGGCTATTGCCTGATGCAGTTTGATAACGGTACGGCTTCCAGTGGCTTGTCCTGGCTCTCTGTTGGCATGACGATGATGTGTATTGCCGGTTATGCGATGAGCGCCGCGCCAGTGGTGTGGATCCTGTGCTCTGAAATTCAGCCGCTGAAATGCCGCGATTTCGGTATTACCTGTTCGACGACGACAAACTGGGTGTCGAATATGATTATCGGCGCGACCTTCCTGACACTGCTTGATAGCATTGGCGCTGCCGGTACGTTCTGGCTCTACACTGCGCTGAACATTGCGTTTGTGGGCATCACTTTCTGGCTCATTCCGGAAACCAAAAATGTCACGCTGGAACATATCGAACGCAAACTGATGGCAGGCGAGAAGTTGAGAAATATCGGCGTCTGATTTCACGGGCCGGATGTGCTGTACATCCGGCCCTTTTTTCGTTAATAGAGATCGGGCACCTGGCCGTTGAGGCGTTTGTCTCGTTCCTTATTCAGCCTTGTTGCGGTAACACACATCAGGAGAGAGGAATGAAAACAATTGGTTTGCTGGGAGGAATGAGCTGGGAATCCACCATTCCTTACTATCGTCTGATAAATGAAGGCATTAAACAGCGGCTTGGTGGGCTTCACTCTGCGCAAGTGCTGCTACATAGCGTCGATTTTCATGAAATAGAAGAGTGCCAGCGTCGCGGGGAATGGGATAAAACCGGGGACATTCTGGCTGAGGCGGCGCTTGGCTTACAGCGGGCGGGCGCAGAAGGTATTGTGTTATGTACCAATACGATGCATAAAGTGGCGGATGCCATTGAGTCACGTTGCACTCTGCCTTTCTTACACATTGCGGATGCCACCGGACGTGCAATTACCGGGGCCGGAATGACTCGTGTGGCGCTGCTGGGTACGCGTTACACCATGGAACAGGATTTTTATCGCGGGCGGCTGACGGAACAATTTTCCATCAATTGTCTTATTCCTGAAGCGGATGAACGGGCGAAAATTAATCAGATTATTTTTGAAGAACTGTGTCTGGGGCAATTTACCGAAGCGTCACGCGCTTATTATGCGCAAGTGATTGCTCGCCTTGCAGAACAGGGCGCACAGGGCGTCATTTTTGGCTGCACAGAAATTGGTTTACTGGTGCCAGAAGAGCGCAGTGTTTTGCCTGTGTTTGATACTGCGGCGATCCATGCCGAGGATGCTGTCGCTTTTATGCTGTCGTAGCTGACGACAAAATAGCGTCAAGAGAAGTGACCAGTTTCGGTAACCCCGCTTGTAAATGCTCACTAAACGCCTGCACCAGCGCTGATGACGGGCGGTGCAGGGGGCGGATCAGGCTGACGGTGAACGGAACCGCAATACTGAACCGCCGCACCACTAAACCGCTTGCCGCATAATCCAGTGCGGTGAGCGGGTTAACCACCGAAACACCTACCCCCGCCCGTACCATTGCGCAGACTGACGCGGCGCTGTGGGTTTCTACGATCATGCGTCGTTTAACCTGATGTTCAGTAAATAGCTGATCCAGCAACTGGCGATAGCTGTCAGTACGGGAAAGGCTGATGTAGTTCTCACCCTGAAAATCATCCGGCGTTAATACCTTTTTTACCGCCAGCGGATGACCCGGAGGTAACACACACACTTCATCTAAAGAGAGTAATTCGGTACGTTCTGTTCCCGCAGGCGTATGGAGTGTCTCAGTGAGTCCTAAATCATGACGCTGGGCCGAGAGCCACTCTTCAAGTAGCGGTGATTCCTGGGGCACGATATTTAAGCTGACATCGGGATAACGTGCCAGAAAGGGTTGCAGGAGCTGCGGTAAAAAAGATTGCGAAAAGACCGGCAGGCAGGCAATAGACAGTTCTCCCTGGCGAAACTCGCGCAGACTTTCTGCGGCGCTGACAATGCGATCCAGTCCGTACCAGGATCGTTGCACTTCTTCAAACAGACGCAGTCCTTGCACGGTAGGATGTAATCGTCCACGTACGCGCTCAAACAATTTTAGCCCGATCACCTTCTCAAAGCGCGCCAGTTCGCGGCTGACGGTTGGCTGTGAGGTGTGTAGCAGGTGTGCTGCCTCAGTCAGGCTTCCGGCGGTCATTACCGCATGAAAAATTTCAATATGACGTAAGTTAACGGCGGCCATTAGCGCTCTCTCGCAATCCGGTAATCCATATCATTTTTGCATAGACTCGACATAAATCGATATTTTTTATTCTTTTTATGATGTGGCGTAATCATAAAAAAGCACTTATCTGGAGTTTGTTATGCCACATTCACTGTTCAGCACCGATACCGATCTCACCGCCGAAAATCTGCTGCGTTTGCCCGCTGAATTTGGCTGCCCGGTGTGGGTCTACGATGCGCAAATTATTCGTCGGCAGATTGCAGCGCTGAAACAGTTTGATGTGGTGCGCTTTGCACAGAAAGCCTGTTCCAATATTCATATTTTGCGCTTAATGCGTGAGCAGGGCGTGAAAGTGGATTCCGTCTCGTTAGGCGAAATAGAGCGTGCGTTGGCGGCGGGTTACAATCCGCAAACGCACCCCGATGATATTGTTTTTACGGCAGATGTTATCGATCAGGCGACGCTTGAACGCGTCAGTGAATTGCAAATTCCGGTGAATGCGGGTTCTGTTGATATGCTCGACCAACTGGGCCAGGTTTCGCCAGGGCATCGGGTATGGCTGCGCGTTAATCCGGGGTTTGGTCACGGACATAGCCAAAAAACCAATACCGGTGGCGAAAACAGCAAGCACGGTATCTGGTACACCGATCTGCCCGCCGCACTGGACGTGATACAACGTCATCATCTGCAGCTGGTCGGCATTCACATGCACATTGGTTCTGGCGTTGATTATGCCCATCTGGAACAGGTGTGTGGTGCTATGGTGCGTCAGGTCATCGAATTCGGTCAGGATTTACAGGCTATTTCTGCGGGCGGTGGGCTTTCTGTTCCTTATCAACAGGGTGAAGAGGCGGTTGATACCGAACATTATTATGGTCTGTGGAATGCCGCGCGTGAGCAAATCGCCCGCCATTTGGGCCACCCTGTGAAACTGGAAATTGAACCGGGTCGCTTCCTGGTAGCGCAGTCTGGCGTATTAATTACTCAGGTGCGGAGCGTCAAACAAATGGGTAGCCGCCACTTTGTGCTGGTTGATGCTGGGTTCAACGATCTGATGCGCCCGGCAATGTACGGTAGTTACCACCATATCAGTGCCCTGGCAGCTGATGGTCGTTCTCTGGAACACGCGCCAACGGTGGAAACCGTCGTCGCCGGGCCATTATGTGAATCGGGCGATGTCTTTACCCAGCAGGAAGGGGGAAATGTTGAAACCCGCGCCTTGCCGGAAGTGAAGGCGGGTGATTATCTGGTACTGCATGATACAGGGGCATATGGCGCATCAATGTCATCCAACTACAACAGCCGTCCGCTGTTACCAGAAGTTCTGTTTGATAATGGTCAGGCGCGGTTGATTCGCCGTCGCCAGACCATCGAAGAATTACTGGCGCTGGAATTGCTTTAACTGCGGTTAGTCGCTGGTTGCATGATGACTTGCCTCCAGCGACGGAGTTGACACTGAATGGCGACGTACCAGCGTCGGACTAAAGACATTAGTAATTTCCGGGAGAGGGCGATTATCCGCCAGCGCCAAAGCCAGTTCGGCAGCCTGGGTCGCCATCGTCACGATTGGGTAACGCACGGTGGTCAGGCGCGGGCGCACATAGCGTGACACCAGCACATCATCAAAGCCAATTAACGAAATCTCACCCGGTACATCAATACCATTATCATTGAGAACGCCCATCGCACCCGCCGCCATTGAATCGTTATAACAGGCTACCGCAGTGAAATTTCTTCCTCGTCCCAAAAGCTCGGTCATTGCCTGTTCGCCGCCGCTTTCGTCTGGTTCGCCAAATGTCACCAGCCGGTCATTGGCCGCAATACCACTTTCAGCAAGGGCATCGTAATACCCTTGCAGACGATCTTCGGCGTCAGAAATAGAGTGGTTAGAGCACAGATAACCAATGCGGGTATGACCTTGCTGAATTAAATGACGCGTTGCCAGCCAGGCACCGTAACGATCGTCAAGAGCAATACAACGGTTTTCAAAGCCAGGCAGGATACGGTTGATCAGCACCATACCGGGCATTTGTTTCATTAATGAGGCTAAATCGGCATCCGGGATCATTTTGGCATGGACGACCAACGCAGCACAGCGATGGCGGATCAGTTGCTCAATAGCCTGACGCTCTTTTTGTTCGTTGTGGTAACCGTTGCCAATCAATAAGAAATTACCGGTGTGATAAGCCACCTGTTCGACCGCTTTCACCATTGCACCGAAAAACGGATCGGAAACATCACCAACGATCAGACCGACCGTTTCAGTGGTCTGCTGCGCCAGCGCACGGGCGTTGGCGTTCGGGTGATAGCTAAGAGACTCCATTGCACTATGCACAGCCAGCCGGGAAGCTTCGCTGGCTTTAGGTGAATTATTAATGACGCGGGAAACGGTGGCGACTGAAACGCCTGCCAGTCGGGCTACATCCTTTATGGTCGCCATGAAAATACCTTAGTGGGTAAACGCTTACATTCTTTCAGTGTTACGGAAAACGCCCGTTGGTTCAAGGGGTGGCGTGTTTTCATCGTGGGAATGTGAGCCAAACGCAAATAAGTAAGACAAAAAAAGAGATTGCAAACCTTTGGTTACACTTTGCGAAATGCTGTTGCGATTGACCGCTGGTGGCGTTTGGCTTCAGGTTGCTAAAGTGGTGATCCCAGAGGTATTGATAGGTGAAGTCAACTTCGGGTTGAGCACATGAATTACACCAGCCTGCGCAGATGCGCAGGTTTTTTTTGGCCGGTCATCAATCTGTAACAGTAACCGACAATTTACACACCTCGTTGCATTTCCCTTCATTCCTTTGCGTTTTCTCGCTGGCGAAGAGTCGTCGTGCAGACCACAATCAAGATCCCAGAGGTATTGATTGGTGAGATTATTCGGTACGCTCTTCGTACCCTGTCTCTTGCACCAACCTGCGCGGATGCGCAGGTTTTTTTTCGCACCTAATTTACTGTCGCTCGCGTTCTTTATCTCGTGTAATCTCCCTCCATTCGCTTTTACTGAATCAGAGCAAAGGGAGTTGGAATGCTTTTTAGCTTTTTTCGAAATTTGTGCCGTGTTTTGTATCGCGTTCGCGTTACGGGTGACACCCAGGCACTGAAGGGCGAGCGCGTTCTAATTACGCCTAATCACGTCTCTTTTATTGATGGCATTTTGCTTGGACTGTTTTTACCTGTGCGTCCAGTGTTTGCCGTTTACACCTCAATAAGCCAACAGTGGTATATGCGTTGGCTGAAATCATTTATCGACTTTGTTCCTCTCGACCCGACGCAACCTATGGCTATTAAACATCTGGTACGTCTGGTGGAACAGGGCCGACCAGTGGTGATTTTCCCTGAAGGACGCATCACCACTACAGGCTCGCTGATGAAAATCTACGATGGCGCGGGTTTTGTCGCGGCGAAGTCTGGTGCAACGGTTATTCCTGTGCGTATTGAAGGGGCGGAACTTACGCACTTCAGCCGCCTGAAAGGTCTGGTTAAACGTCGCTTGTTCCCGCAAATTACTCTGCATATTTTGCCACCAACGCAGGTGGCGATGCCGGATGCGCCGCGTGCCCGTGACCGTCGCAAAATCGCTGGTGAAATGCTGCATCAAATAATGATGGAAGCGCGTATGGCGGTGCGCCCGCGTGAAACTCTGTACGAATCTTTACTGAGTGCAATGTACCGCTTCGGAGCCGGGAAGAAATGTGTCGAAGACGTCAACTTTACCCCAGACTCCTATCGCAAATTGCTTACGAAAACGCTGTTTGTTGGACGCATCCTTGAAAAATACAGTGTTGAAGGCGAACGCATCGGCTTAATGCTGCCCAATGCAGGCATCAGTGCGGCAGTGATTTTTGGGGCCATCGCGCGTCGCCGCATTCCCGCAATGATGAACTACACTGCTGGGGTAAAAGGGCTGACCAGTGCTATTACGGCGGCTGAAATCAAAACCATCTTCACTTCCCGCCAGTTTCTCGATAAAGGCAAACTCTGGCATCTGCCGGAGCAACTTACTCAGGTGCGCTGGGTCTATCTGGAAGATTTAAAAGCAGATGTCACCACTGCCGACAAAGTATGGATCTTCGCTCATTTGCTGATGCCGCGCCTGGCGCAGGTAAAACAGCAGCCGGAAGAAGAGGCGCTGATCCTCTTTACCTCCGGTTCTGAAGGCCATCCAAAAGGCGTCGTCCATAGCCATAAAAGCATTCTGGCGAACGTCGAGCAGATTAAAACGATTGCCGACTTCACCACCAACGATCGCTTTATGTCGGCATTACCGCTGTTTCACTCCTTTGGGCTGACGGTAGGCCTGTTTACGCCACTGCTTACAGGTGCAGAAGTGTTCCTTTATCCAAGCCCGCTGCATTACCGCATTGTGCCGGAGTTGGTGTATGACCGCAGTTGCACCGTGTTGTTCGGTACCTCGACTTTCCTCGGTCACTACGCGCGTTTCGCCAACCCGTATGACTTCTATCGTCTACGCTATGTGGTGGCAGGCGCAGAAAAACTACAAGAAAGTACCAAACAGCTTTGGCAGGATAAATTTGGCCTGCGCATCCTTGAAGGCTATGGTGTAACCGAGTGCGCGCCTGTCGTTTCTATCAACGTACCGATGGCGGCGAAACCCGGTACGGTAGGGCGTATTCTACCAGGAATGGATGCGCGCCTGTTGTCGGTCCCTGGTATCGAAGAGGGCGGACGCCTGCAACTGAAAGGGCCGAACATAATGAACGGCTATCTGCGGGTGGAGAAGCCAGGTGTACTGGAAGTGCCCACCGCCGAGAATGTTCGCGGCGAAATGGAGCGCGGCTGGTATGACACTGGCGATATTGTGCGTTTTGACGAGCAGGGCTTTGTGCAGATTCAGGGCCGCGCAAAACGCTTTGCCAAAATTGCAGGCGAAATGGTGTCGCTGGAAATGGTGGAACAACTGGCACTTGGTGTTTCGCCAGATAAAGTCCATGCCACTGCGATTAAGAGCGATGCCAGCAAAGGCGAGGCACTGGTGCTTTTCACCACAGATAACGAACTGACGCGCGATAAGTTGCAACAGTATGCCCGCGAGCACGGCGTGCCGGAGCTTGCTGTACCGCGCGATATTCGCTATCTGAAACAGATGCCATTACTTGGCAGCGGCAAACCTGACTTTGTCACGTTGAAAAGCTGGGTAGACGAAGCGGAACAACACGATGAGTGAGTCAGTGCACACTAACACTTCGTTGTGGTCGAAGGGGATGAAAGCGGTTATCGTGGCGCAGTTTCTCTCTGCGTTTGGCGATAATGCCCTACTGTTTGCCACTCTGGCGTTACTGAAAGCGCAGTTCTATCCGGAGTGGAGCCAGCCCATCCTGCAAATGGTGTTTGTAGGTGCTTACATTCTTTTTGCGCCGTTTGTCGGGCAGGTGGCGGATAGCTTCGCCAAAGGCCGGGTGATGATGTTTGCCAACGGCCTGAAGCTGCTGGGCGCAGCCAGTATCTGCTTTGGTATCAATCCGTTTCTCGGCTATACGCTGGTGGGTGTTGGTGCTGCAGCCTATTCACCGGCGAAATACGGTATTCTCGGCGAATTAACCACGGGTAGTAAGTTAGTGAAAGCTAACGGTTTAATGGAAGCTTCTACCATAGCGGCGATTTTGCTCGGTTCCGTAGCCGGTGGTGTGCTGGCTGACTGGCATGTCCTCGTCGCCCTGGCCGCATGCGCACTGGCCTACGGTGGTGCGGTCGTTGCCAATATCTACATTCCCAAACTGGCGGCGGCGCGTCCGGGGCAGTCCTGGAATCTCATCAACATGACCCGCAGTTTCCTGAATGCCTGCACCTCGCTATGGCGCAATGGTGAAACGCGTTTTTCGCTGGTGGGCACCAGTTTATTCTGGGGAGCGGGTGTCACGCTGCGTTTCCTGTTGGTGCTGTGGGTACCGGTGGCGCTGGGCATTACCGATAACGCTACGCCCACCTATCTCAACGCGATGGTAGCGATTGGTATCGTGGTTGGCGCAGGTGCGGCAGCGAAGTTAGTTACGCTGGAAACCGTGTCACGCTGTATGCCAGCCGGGATTTTGATTGGCGTGGTGGTACTGATTTTTTCCCTGCAACACGAGCTGCTGCCAGCCTATGCCTTGTTGATGCTGATTGGCGTGATGGGGGGCTTTTTTGTCGTTCCGCTCAATGCGTTGCTACAGGAGCGGGGTAAAAAAAGCGTCGGGGCGGGGAATGCGATTGCAGTACAAAACCTTGGCGAAAACAGCGCCATGTTGTTGATGCTGGGCATTTACTCGCTGGCGGTAATGATAGGCATCCCGGTCGTGCCCATTGGCATTGGCTTCGGTGCGCTGTTTGCGCTGGCAATAACGGCGCTGTGGATCTGGCAGCGCCGTCATTAATATTTAACGCCGGTTTTAACCGGCGTTAATCTTATGGTGCCGGATAAGTATAAACCTGATGCACCGCTTCAATTTCAGCTAATACGTCTTCGCTTAACTCCAGATGCAAACTTTCGATGTTAGTTTTCAGCTGATCCATCGTGGTTGCGCCCAGCAGAGTGCTGGCAACAAACGGTTGACGGCGTACAAACGCGAGCGCCATCTGAGCAGGGTCCAGGCCATGACGTCTGGCGATATCAACATACGCCGCGACGGCTTTTTGCGTTTGCTCACCGCTATAGCGGGTGAACCGACTAAAGAGCGTATTACGTGCGCCAGCGGGTTTTGCACCATTGAGATATTTCCCGGTCAGCGTGCCGAAACCCAGGCACGAATAGGCCAGTAGTTCGACCCCTTCATACTGGCTGACTTCTGCCAGACCTACTTCAAAACTGCGGTTTAACAGACTGTAAGGGTTCTGAATGGTGACAATACGCGGCAGATCGTGTTTGTCCGCCAGATGCAGGTAGCGCATTACGCCAAATGCAGTTTCGTTCGACACGCCGATATAACGAATTTTTCCCGCGCGTTGGTACTCTGCCAGTGCGTCCAGCGTATCCAGCAGCGAAACCGCAGGCGCAGAATCCGTCCAGCTATAACCGAGTTTGCCGAAGCAGTTGGTCGGGCGCTGCGGCCAGTGCACCTGATAAAGATCGAGGTAATCAGTCTGTAGGCGCTTGAGGCTGTCATGCAGCGCTTCGCGGATATTCTTCCGATCCAGCGCCTGATCCGGGCGGATGCCCTTGTCATTATTGCGCGACGGTCCGCTCACTTTGGAGGCGATAATTAACTTTTCGCGGCTGCCATGTTTCGCCAGCCAGTTGCCGACGTAGGTTTCGGTTAACCCTTGCGTTTCGGGGCGCGGAGGTACTGGGTACATTTCGGCAACGTCGATAAGGTTAATGCCCTGAGCGACGGCATAGTCGAGTTGTGCGTGGGCGTCGGCTTCGCTGTTCTGTTCACCAAACGTCATCGTGCCAAGCCCCAGCGTGCTGACTTCCAGCGAACTGTGGGGTATACGGTGATATTGCATAGCCGTTTCCTTTTTATAATCACGACATAAGGAATATAAAAATGGCAGAGGGAAGGGAAAAGGGAAAGAGAAAAATCTTAAGGCCAGCCGGATGCTGACCTTATTTGTTAACGTTCAATAATTTGCGAAACATCATCACGGTTAATTTGCATCGCGTTACCTTGCTGATCGTGATAACTCACCAGCCCGGTATCATCATCAATTTCAGGTTTTCCATCGGTCAAAATCATACGGCCATCTTTGGTCGCCATGACGTAATCACTGGAACACCCGGAAACAGCAAACGCCAGTCCGACTGCAGAAATTATTACTGCCCATTTTTTCATCCGGTTATCCTCATTTGGCCTACCTATGATAATAGTCTGTTTATAAACCGACGTTATATATCTTGAAAGCAGGAAAATCTTAAACTGTGAGGGTAAAAGGAGTGAGTACGCCCTCCCGCAGGAGAGCGTACGGAGTATCAGAGCGGATTCTTTTTGTTGCGAATCAAGTTGAGGCTTTCAACCGCAATAGAGAAGAACATCGCGAAGTAGATGTAACCTTTCGGTACGTGGATGTCGAAACTTTCCAGAATCAGGGTAAAGCCCACCAGAATCAGGAAAGAGAGCGCCAGCATTTTTACCGAAGGATGGCGTTCGACAAAATCACCAATCGAGCGCGCGGCGAACATCATCACGCCTACGGCAATCACCACGGCTGCCATCATAATAAACAGGTGATCTGACAGACCCACAGCCGTAATCACCGAGTCGAGGCTAAAGATAATATCCAGCAGCATAATCTGCACGATAGCGCCGAGGAATGATGAAACGCGTGTTTTCAGCCCTTCTTCTTCACCTTCAATGGATTCGTGGATTTCCTTGCTGGCTTTCCAGATAAGGAACAAGCCACCCAGAAGCAGAATCAAATCACGGGCAGAAATTTCCTGACTGAATATTGTAAAAAGCGGATTTGTCAGGCGCGTAACCCAGGCGATTGATGCCAGCAGCGCCAGACGCATAACCATGGCTCCCGCCAACCCCAGACGGCGCGCATGAGCACGTTGTGCTGTGGGAAGCTTTGCCACCACCAGAGAAAGGAAAATAATATTGTCGATCCCAAGAACGATCTCCAGCAGCGTCAGCGTACCGAGCGCAAGCCAGGCGTTAGGATCGGTTATCCATGCAAATAACATCTAAAAAGCCCTGCCAAAAAAATGAAGCGGTAATTATATGCCCGGAAAGCGGCAGGTCAAAGCGATGGCTACTGGATCAGAAAATGACGGGCCAGTAGTGCACTGGTGAAATTCTTCTTCAAATAAAAGCCGCGTGGCAGCGTCAGAATCCGTTCGCCCCGGGCACCAATGGCTTCGGTAAGCGCTTTCGCATTCGCTGCTTTCGGTCTTATCTGTAAATATTCCCCGTGACGAGCGGTGATCCGCTCAACCTGACCGAGAACAATCATATCCATTAATTCTTCCCAGTCTTCGCGTAGCTGTCGGTCTTCCTCTTCATTCGGGCTCCACAGCAACGGTGATCCTACGCGACGCTGCGCCAGCGGGATGCTGCGCTCGCCTTCAACCGGTATCCACAGTACGCGTTTGAGCTTGTGGCGCACATGGCTGGTTTCCCAGGTCACCCCGCTATTACCCGTTAACGGGGCAACACAAACGAATGTTGTTTCCAGCGGACGACCAAGACTATCCACAGGGATAGTTTTAAGTTCCACGCCCAGAGCGGCAAAATCTTGCTCAGGTTTACTCCCTGCGCTGGCACCTAGCCAGATCTCCAGTAACACGCCAATCCAGCCCTTATCGCGTTTTAAATTCTCTGGCGTAACAAGCCCGGCAAGTGCCGCCAGTTCTCCCAATGTATAACCAGAAAGTTGCTGTGCTTGCGCTAACAACTGTTCTTCAGTTTCGGGAGGAGAGAGCAGTGGGCGAGGTTGGGACATGTCATGATACCTTGATTAAAAAACAAACAGCAATTATGTGCCGAATATTCGCAGTGTAACTTTTTCCACATGTGTTGTTCAATTCCCTGATTTATATTGCTTTTTAGGCTGCCGGTAATCGAGTTGCGCAACACTGCAATAGGTTTTCCAAATCTGGTCACTGAAAATAAACAGGATCTTACACCATGTTATCCACAGAAAGCTGGGATAACTGTGAAAAACCTCCACTACTGTTTCCATTTACAGCCTTGACGTGCGATGAAACTCCAGTTTTTAGTGGTTCAGTGCTTAACTTAGTGGCACATTCTGTGGATAAATACGGCATTGGTTGATCTTTCGTCAACCCGTAAATGAGAGGTGTGACCTGGGTCACGAATTACTCTTTTTCATTACTCAAATTACATGTAATGCATTGACTAATAATGAATATTTTAAAATGTCTATATCGGGCTTATTCAGAATGCTCCGGGTTTTCCCGTAGTAATTCCGTAGTTCTTCACAACTCTATCCACAGAAAAGGTGAATAAAAACGGCTATCCACCCCTTCCTCTGTTTATAACTCTGCACATAACTGTGAGTTATTCAATTGTTATTAGTGTGTAATGCCCTGCAGAGAGTGGTTTACCGTCTTCCTGGAGTATGAAACAATCATTCGTATATAAAGCTTTATTTTGAGGTAGTCCGGTGATTGATGACGATGGCTACCGCCCAAACGTAGGTATCGTGATTTGTAATCGCCAGGGGCAGGTAATGTGGGCCCGGCGATTTGGTCAGCACTCCTGGCAATTTCCGCAAGGCGGAATCAACCCCGGAGAATCCGCAGAGCAGGCGATGTACCGTGAATTGTTTGAAGAAGTAGGATTAAGCCGCAAAGACGTTCGAATCCTTGCTTCAACGCGTAACTGGTTGCGCTACAAATTACCGAAACGTTTGGTGCGTTGGGACACGAAGCCGGTTTGTATCGGCCAAAAACAAAAATGGTTTCTCTTGCAGCTGGTGAGCGGCGATGCAGAAATCAATATGCAAACCAGCAGTACACCAGAGTTTGACGGCTGGCGATGGGTAAGTTACTGGTATCCGGTCAGACAGGTGGTGTCATTTAAACGTGATGTCTACCGTAGGGTAATGAAAGAGTTCGCGAGTGTGGTGATGTCACTGCAGGAAAATACGCCAAAACCACAAAACGCATCTGCTTATCGACGTAAAAGAGGTTAAGTCACGCCAATTATGCTCACTCGCCTGCGCGAAATAGTCGAAAAGGTAGCCAGCGCACCACGCCTGAATGAGGCGTTAAATATTCTGGTTACCGACATCTGTCTTGCGATGGATACCGAGGTCTGTTCGGTCTACCTGGCCGATCATGATCGACGTTGTTACTACCTGATGGCGACCCGGGGGCTGAAAAAACCACGCGGTCGCACTGTAACGCTCGCGTTTGATGAAGGGATCGTCGGCCTGGTTGGCAGGCTGGCGGAACCGATAAACCTTGCAGATGCGCAAAAGCACCCCAGCTTCAAATACATCCCCTCCGTAAAAGAAGAACGTTTCCGCGCGTTTTTAGGCGTACCAATTATTCAACGTCGCCAGTTGCTTGGTGTACTGGTGGTACAGCAACGAGAGTTGCGCCAGTATGACGAAAGTGAAGAATCCTTCCTGGTGACGCTTGCCACCCAGATGGCAGCTATTCTTTCTCAGTCGCAGTTGACTGCCCTGTTTGGGCAATATCGCCAGACGCGAATCCGCGCATTACCGGCAGCACCTGGTGTGGCGATTGCCGAAGGCTGGCAGGATGCCACGTTACCTTTAATGGAACAGGTGTATCAGGCATCAACGCTGGATCCGGCTCTGGAACGCGAACGACTGACCGGGGCGCTGGAAGAAGCGGCAAACGAGTTTCGCCGCTACAGCAAACGCTTTGCCGCCGGTGCACAAAAAGAAACGGCGGCTATTTTCGATCTTTACTCGCACCTGCTTTCGGACACCCGGCTGCGTCGCGAATTGTTTGCCGAGGTTGATAAAGGCTCGGTGGCAGAGTGGGCGGTAAAAACGGTCATTGAAAAATTTGCCGAACAGTTTGCCGCGCTAAGCGATAACTATCTCAAAGAGCGGGCTGGCGATTTACGTGCGCTGGGTCAGCGATTGCTGTTTCATCTTGATGACGCTAATCAAGGGCCGAACGCCTGGCCGGAACGTTTCATTCTGGTGGCAGATGAACTGTCAGCGACAACTCTTGCTGAGCTGCCCCAGGATCGCTTAGTCGGTGTTGTCGTGCGAGATGGCGCAGCCAACTCCCATGCTGCGATCATGGTACGTGCGCTGGGGATCCCTACCGTGATGGGCGCGGATATTCAGCCTTCGGTGCTGCATCGTAGGACGCTGATCGTTGATGGCTATCGCGGTGAATTGCTGGTCGATCCGGAGCCGGTACTGCTGCAAGAATATCAGCGGCTAATTAGTGAAGAGATTGAGCTTAGCCGTCTGGCGGAAGATGACGTCAATTTACCCGCGCAGTTAAAAAGCGGTGAGCGTATAAAAGTCATGCTCAATGCTGGTTTAAGCCCGGAACATGAAGAAAAACTGGGCAGCCGTATTGATGGCATCGGTCTTTATCGCACTGAAATCCCATTCATGCTGCAAAGTGGTTTCCCGTCGGAAGAAGAACAGGTGGCGCAGTATCAGGGGATGCTGCAAATGTTCAATGATAAACCCGTCACCTTGCGTACGCTGGATGTCGGAGCAGATAAGCAGCTGCCTTACATGCCGATCAGCGAAGAGAATCCATGCCTGGGTTGGCGTGGGATTCGCATTACGCTCGATCAGCCGGAGATCTTCTTGATCCAGGTGCGGGCGATGCTGCGTGCTAATGCCGCTACGGGCAACCTGAATATTCTGTTGCCGATGGTCACAAGCCTCGATGAAGTTGATGAAGCACGCCGCCTGATTGAACGTGCCGGACGTGAAGTCGAGGAGATGATCGGTTACGAAATTCCCAAACCACGTATCGGCATCATGCTGGAAGTGCCGTCAATGGTATTTATGCTGCCGCATCTGGCAAAGCGGGTCGATTTCATCTCTGTTGGCACCAACGATCTGACTCAATACATTCTGGCCGTTGATCGCAACAATACCCGGGTGGCGAACATTTATGACAGTCTTCATCCTGCAATGTTACGAGCTCTGGCGATGATCGCCCGGGAAGCGGAAATACATGGAATCGATCTCCGTTTGTGCGGTGAAATGGCGGGCGATCCCATGTGCGTGGCAATCCTCATTGGGCTTGGGTATCGCCATCTGTCTATGAACGGACGTTCTGTAGCGCGGGTAAAATACCTGCTGCGGCGCATTGATTATGCCGAAGCAGAAAATCTTGCGCAGCGTAGTCTGGAAGCGCAACTGGCGACCGAAGTTCGCCATCAGGTTGCAGCCTTTATGGAGCGTCGCGGCATGGGCGGGCTGATTCGCGGAGGGTTATAGCGCGGATCATATACATATCTTTTAACGGTATCCGGCAACCAGCCAGGTCCCCTTGTGCTATTATTCGCACCTTTGGAGCGCCTGAAACCTGCGGCGCGCATTTCAATCGCTGTTCTCTTTCAGCGAAATAACAAGAACTTGTGGTGACAGATGACCAGTAGCTATCTGCATTTTCCGGAGTTTGATCCGGTCATTTTCTCAATAGGACCCGTGGCGCTTCACTGGTACGGCCTGATGTATCTGGTGGGTTTCATTTTTGCAATGTGGCTGGCAACACGACGGGCGAATCGTCCGGGCAGCGGCTGGACCAAAAATGAAGTTGAAAACTTACTCTATGCGGGCTTCCTCGGCGTCTTCCTCGGGGGACGTATTGGTTATGTTCTGTTCTACAATTTCCCGCAGTTTATGGCCGATCCGCTGTATCTGTTCCGTGTCTGGGACGGCGGCATGTCTTTCCACGGCGGCCTGATTGGCGTTATCGTGGTGATGATTATCTTTGCCCGCCGTACTAAACGTTCCTTCTTCCAGGTTTCTGATTTTATCGCACCACTCATTCCGTTTGGTCTTGGTGCCGGGCGTCTGGGCAACTTTATTAACGGTGAATTGTGGGGCCGCGTTGACCCGAACTTCCCGTTTGCCATGCTGTTCCCAGGCTCCCGTACAGAAGATATTTTGCTGCTGCAAACCAACCCGCAGTGGCAATCCATTTTCGACACTTACGGTGTGCTGCCGCGCCACCCATCACAGCTTTACGAGCTGCTGCTGGAAGGTGTGGTGCTGTTTATTATCCTCAACCTGTATATTCGTAAACCGCGCCCAATGGGAGCTGTCTCTGGCTTGTTCCTGATTGGCTACGGCGCGTTTCGCATCATTGTTGAGTTTTTCCGCCAGCCCGACGCGCAGTTTACCGGTGCCTGGGTGCAGTACATCAGCATGGGGCAAATTCTTTCCATCCCGATGATTGTCGCGGGTGTGATCATGATGGTCTGGGCATATCGTCGCAGCCCACAGCAACACGTTTCCTGAGGAACCATGAAACAGTATTTAGAACTGATGCAAAAAGTGCTCGACGAAGGCACACAGAAAAACGACCGTACCGGAACCGGAACGCTTTCCATTTTTGGTCATCAGATGCGTTTTAACCTGCAGGATGGATTCCCGCTGGTGACAACTAAACGTTGCCACCTGCGTTCCATCATCCATGAACTGCTGTGGTTTCTGCAGGGCGACACTAACATTGCTTATCTACACGAAAACAATGTCACCATCTGGGACGAATGGGCCGATGAAAACGGCGACCTCGGTCCAGTGTATGGTAAACAGTGGCGCGCCTGGCCAACGCCGGATGGTCGTCATATTGACCAGATCACTACGGTACTGAACCAGCTGAAAAACGACCCGGATTCGCGCCGCATTATTGTTTCAGCGTGGAACGTAGGCGAACTGGATAAAATGGCGCTGGCACCGTGCCATGCGTTCTTCCAGTTCTATGTGGCAGACGGCAAACTCTCTTGCCAGCTTTATCAGCGCTCCTGTGACGTTTTCCTCGGCCTGCCGTTTAACATTGCCAGCTACGCGTTACTGGTGCATATGATGGCGCAGCAGTGTGATCTGGAAGTGGGCGATTTTGTCTGGACGGGAGGCGACACGCACCTGTACAGCAATCATATGGATCAAACTCATCTGCAATTAAGCCGCGAACCGCGTCCGCTGCCGAAGTTGATTATCAAACGTAAACCCGAATCCATCTTCGACTACCGTTTCGAAGACTTTGAGATTGAAGGCTACGATCCACATCCGGGCATTAAAGCGCCGGTGGCTATCTAATTACGAAACATCCTGCCAGAGCCGACGCCAGTGTGCGTCGGTTTTTTTTACCCTCCGTTAAATTCTTCGAGACGCCTTCCCGAAATTTTGCAACGTCCTGCAACGGCGTAAATAGTCCGGAAGATGCGCCGAAGAAATAGAAACTGGCCCTCGTCTTTTTTTCTCCTCGCTCCATACTGCCGGCATGAAAACACAACGTGGTTATACGCTGATTGAAACGCTGGTCGCGATGCTGATTTTGGTCATGCTAAGCGCAAGTGGACTCTATGGCTGGCAATACTGGCAGCAGTCGCAACGGCTATGGCAAACCGCCAGCCAGGCGCGGGACTATTTGCTCTATTTACGTGAAGATGCCAACTGGCATAACCGCGACCACAGTATCAGCGTTATCAGGGAGGGGACGTTATGGTGCCTTGTGAGTTCCGCTGCTGGGGCCAATACCTGTCATGGCAGTTCACCATTGGTCTTTGTGCCACGCTGGCCCGAAGTCGAAATGAGCGACCTGACACCTTCGCTTGCTTTCTTTGGCCTGCGCAATACCGCATGGGCCGGGCATATTCGCTTCAAAAACTCAACGGGCGAGTGGTGGCTGGTGGTTTCGCCGTGGGGAAGACTCCGGCTTTGTCAGCAAGGAGAAACAGAAGGATGCCTGTAAAAGAGCAAGGTTTTTCTCTGCTGGAAGTGTTGATTGCTATGGCGATCAGTAGCGTATTGTTGCTGGGGGCTGCACGCTTTCTGCCTGCGTTACAGCGTGAAAGTTTAACGAGCACCCGTAAGCTGGCGCTGGAAGATGAAATCTGGCTGCGGGTATTTACCGTCGCGAAGCATCTCCAGAGGGCGGGTTATTGTCATGGCAGCTGTACCGGCGAAGGGCTGGAAATTGTCGGACAGGGTGACTGTATCATTGTGCAGTGGGATGCGAACAGTAACGGTATCTGGGATCGCGAACCGGTAAAAGAGTCTGACCAGATTGGATTTCGTCTGAAGGAGCATGTGCTGGAAACGCTACGCGGTGCGACATCCTGTGAAGGTAAGGGCTGGGATAAAGTCACTAATCCGGATGCCATCATTATCGACACTTTTCAGGTCGTACGTCAGGATGTCAGCGGCTTCTCGCCGGTGTTGACGGTTAATATGCGTGCTGCCAGTAAGTCTGAACCGCAAACCGTGGTGGATGCCAGCTATAGCGTGACAGGATTCAACCTGTGAACCGCGAAAAAGGTGTTTCGTCACTGGCTCTGGTTCTGATGCTGCTGGTTTTGGGTAGCTTGCTATTGCAAGGAATGAGTCAGCAGGATCGCAGTTTTGCCTCTCGCGTGAGCATGGAAAGTCAGTCATTGCGCCGCCAGGCCATCGTTCAGTCGGCGCTGGCGTGGGGGAAAATGCACTCCTGGCAGACGCAGCCCGCAGTTCAGTGCTCGCAGTACGCTGGAACCGATGCCCGGGTTTGTTTGCGTTTACTGGCAGATAATGAAGCCTTATTGGTTGCCGGTTATGAAGGCGTTTCGTTGTGGCGAACAGGCGAAGTCATTGATGGAAACATTGTTTTTTCGCCACGCGGCTGGAGCGATTTTTGTCCGCTGAAAGAGAGGGCGTTATGTCAGCTTCCCTGAAGAATCAACAAGGCTTTAGCCTGCCGGAGGTAATGGTTGCGATGGTGCTGATGGTGATGATTGTCACTGCGTTATCGGGTATCCAGCGAACATTAATGAACAGTCTCGCCAGCAGAAACCAGTACCAACAGCTCTGGCGGCATGGTTGGCAGCAAACGCAACTGCGCGCGATTTCGCCACCTGCCAACTGGCAGGTCAACCGAATGCAGACATCGCAGGCGGGATGTGTCAGCATCAGCGTTACGCTAGTTTCACCCGGGGGCAGAGAAGGCGAGATGACCCGCCTGCATTGCCCGAATCGTCAGTAGTCAGGAGCCGCTATGTTAAGGGTCTACCATTCCAATCGTCTGGACGTGCTGGAAGCGTTGATGGAGTTTATTGTCGAACGCGAACGGCTGGACGATCCTTTCGAACCAGAGATGATTCTGGTGCAAAGTACCGGTATGGCGCAGTGGCTGCAAATGACCCTGTCGCAAAAGTTTGGTATTGCGGCAAACATTGATTTTCCGCTGCCAGCGAGCTTTATCTGGGATATGTTCGTCCGGGTGTTACCGGAGATCCCCAAAGAGAGCGCCTTTAACAAACAGAGCATGAGCTGGAAACTGATGACTCTGCTGCCGCAATTGCTGGATCGCGAAGACTTTACCCTGTTGCGGCATTATCTGACTGACGATAGCGACAAGCGAAAACTGTTCCAGCTTTCCTCAAAAGCGGCGGACCTGTTTGACCAGTATCTGGTCTATCGCCCGGAGTGGCTGGCACAGTGGGAAACAGGACATTTGGTTGAAGGGCTGGGAGAAGCACAGGCCTGGCAAGCGCCGTTGTGGAAGGCGCTGGTGGAATATACCCATGAACTCGGACAACCGCGTTGGCACCGCGCCAATCTCTATCAGCGCTTTATCGAAACGCTGGAGTCCGCGACGACCTGCCCGCCGGGGTTACCTTCGCGCGTCTTTATATGCGGTATTTCCGCGTTACCGCCTGTTTATCTCCAGGCGCTCCAGGCGCTGGGTAAACATATTGAAATCCATCTCCTGTTTACCAACCCCTGCCGTTATTACTGGGGCGATATTAAAGATCCTGCTTATCTGGCGAAACTGCTGACCCGTCAGCGTCGACACAGTTTTGAAGATCGCGAATTGCCGCTATTTCGTGATAGCGAAAATGCCGGGCAGCTCTTTAACAGCGATGGTGAACAGGATGTCGGCAACCCGCTGCTGGCTTCATGGGGTAAGCTTGGGCGCGACTACATTTATCTCCTTTCTGACCTGGAGAGCAGCCAGGAGCTGGACGCCTTTGTCGATGTCACGCCAGATAACCTGCTGCATAACATTCAGTCTGACATTCTGGAACTGGAAAACCGTGCCGTTGCTGGTGTGAACATCGAAGAGTTTTCCCGTAGCGATAACAAACGCCCGCTTGATCCACTGGATAGCAGTATCACCTTCCACGTTTGCCATAGCCCGCAGCGTGAAGTTGAAGTTTTGCACGATCGCCTGCTGGCGATGCTGGAAGAAGACCCGACACTTACTCCGCGCGACATCATCGTGATGGTGGCTGATATCGACAGCTACAGTCCGTTTATTCAGGCTGTGTTTGGTAGCGCACCTGCGGATCGTTACCTGCCTTACGCCATTTCCGACCGTCGGGCGCGGCAGTCGCATCCGGTACTGGAAGCGTTTATCAGCCTGTTATCGTTGCCAGACAGCCGCTTTGTGTCGGAAGACGTGCTGGCATTACTGGATGTGCCGGTGCTGGCGGCGCGGTTTGACATCACCGAAGAAGGGCTGCGTTATTTACGCCAGTGGGTCAACGAATCCGGCATTCGTTGGGGGATAGATGACGACAACGTTCGCGAGCTGGAACTCCCCGCCACCGGACAACACACCTGGCGATTTGGCCTGACGCGTATGTTGCTGGGCTACGCGATGGAGAGCGCGCAGGGCGAGTGGCAATCGGTTCTACCTTATGATGAATCGAGCGGCTTAATTGCAGAACTGGTGGGGCATCTGGCTTCACTGCTAATGCAGCTAAACATCTGGCGTCGCGGGCTGGCACAGGAGCGTCCGCTAGAAGAGTGGTTGCCGGTTTGTCGCGATATGCTCAACGCCTTCTTCCTGCCGGATGCGGAAACCGAAGCGGCGATGACGCTGATCGAACAACAATGGCAGGCGATTATCGCCGAAGGTTTAGGTGCGCAGTATGGCGACGCGGTGCCGCTGTCACTATTGCGTGATGAACTGGCGCAGCGTCTGGATCAAGAACGTATCAGCCAGCGTTTTCTCGCCGGACCGGTTAACATTTGTACTCTGATGCCAATGCGTTCAATTCCGTTCAAAGTGGTTTGCCTGCTGGGAATGAACGACGGCGTTTATCCACGTCAGCTTGCGCCATTGGGCTTTGACCTGATGAGCCAGAAACCGAAGCGTGGCGACCGTAGCCGTCGCGATGACGACCGCTACCTGTTCCTGGAAGCGTTAATTTCCGCGCAGCAAAAACTCTATATCAGCTATATCGGGCGTTCCATTCAGGATAACAGTGAACGTTTCCCGTCGGTACTGGTGCAGGAACTGATCGACTACATCGGGCAAAGTCATTATCTACCGGGCGATGAAGCGCTCAACTGTGATGAAAGCGAGGCAAGGGTAAAAGCGCATCTTACTTGCCTCCATACCCGGATGCCGTTTGATCCGCAAAACTACCAGCCAGGCGAACGACAAAGCTATGCTCGTGAATGGCTACCTGCGGCCAGCCAGGCTGGTAAAGCACATTCTGAATTTGTTCAGCCGCTGCCGTTTACCTTACCGGAAACCGTGCCGCTGGAAACGCTACAACGATTCTGGGCACATCCGGTGCGGGCGTTCTTCCAGATGCGTTTGCAGGTGAACTTCCGTACTGAAGACAGCGAAATCCCAGACACCGAGCCATTTATTCTGGAAGGGCTTAGCCGTTATCAAATCAATCAGCAGTTATTGAATGCACTGGTTGAGCAGGATGATGCCGAACGCTTGTTCCGCCGCTTCCGGGCGGCAGGGGATTTACCGTATGGCGCTTTTGGTGAAATTTTCTGGGAAACACAGTGCCAGGAGATGCAGCAGCTTGCCGACAGAGTCATTGCCTGTCGCCAGCCGGGGCAGAGTATGGAAATTGATCTCGCCTGCAACGGTGTGCAGATAACTGGCTGGTTGCCGCAGGTGCAGCCGGATGGCCTGTTGCGCTGGCGTCCCTCTTTATTAAGTGTGGCGCAGGGAATGCAACTTTGGCTGGAACACCTTGTCTACTGTGCCAGCGGTGGTAATGGTGAAAGTCGCCTTTTTCTACGCAAAGACGGCGAGTGGCGTTTTCCGCCGCTTGCAGCCGAACAGGCTTTGCATTACCTCTCACAACTGATTGAGGGGTATCGTGAAGGGATGTCCGCGCCATTGCTGGTGTTACCTGAAAGTGGCGGCGCGTGGCTAAAAACCTGTTATGACGCGCAAAACGATGCCATGCTGGATGACGATTCCACGTTGCAAAAAGCCCGTACGAAATTCCTTCAGGCTTACGAAGGCAACATGATGGTGCGTGGCGAAGGTGATGATATCTGGTATCAAAGGCTCTGGCGGCAATTAACACCAGAGACAATGGAGGCCATCGTTGAACAGTCGCAACGTTTCCTGTTACCGCTGTTTCGCTTTAATCAGTCATGAGTGCTGTATAAAAATTGCGCAATCTATCCGCTTACTTTATGATGCGCACCAGTCACGGACTGATGGATATATAGACATAGGCTGACTCGTGCAGCACAAGATTAAATTCTGGCAGATGATTTGCGTTAACCTGTTGAATCTGGCCAGAAAATAAAGTTGATTATGAGGTCCGTGAATGCCCCGCAGCACCTGGTTCAAAGCATTATTGTTGTTTGTTGCCCTTTGGGCACCCTTAAGTCAGGCAGAAACGGGATGGCAGCCGATTCAGGAAACCATCCGTAAAAGTGATAAAGATAACCGCCAGTATCAGGCTATACGTCTGGATAACGGTATGGTGGTCTTGCTGGTTTCTGATCCGCAGGCAGTTAAATCGCTCTCGGCGCTGGTGGTGCCCGTTGGGTCGCTGGAAGATCCCGAGGCGTACCAGGGGCTGGCACATTACCTTGAACATATGAGTCTGATGGGGTCGAAAAAGTACCCGCAGGCTGACAGTCTGGCCGAATATCTCAAAATGCACGGCGGTAGTCACAATGCCAGCACTGCGCCGTATCGCACGGCTTTCTATCTGGAAGTTGAGAACGACGCCTTGCCTGGTGCGGTAGACCGCCTGGCCGATGCTATTGCTGAACCTTTGCTCGACAAGAAATATGCCGAACGTGAGCGTAATGCGGTGAACGCTGAATTAACCATGGCGCGTACGCGTGACGGGATGCGCATGGCACAGGTCAGCGCAGAAACCATTAACCCGGCACACCCCGGTTCAAAGTTTTCTGGTGGTAACCTCGAAACTTTAAGCGATAAACCTGGTAATCCGGTGCAGCAGGCGCTGAAAGATTTCCACGAGAAGTACTATTCCGCCAATCTGATGAAGGCGGTTATTTACAGCAATAAACCGCTGCCGGAGTTGGCAAAAATGGCGGCGGACACCTTTGGTCGCGTGCCGAACAAAGAGAGCAAAAAACCGGAAATCACCGTGCCGGTAGTCACCGACGCGCAAAAGGGCATTATCATTCATTACGTCCCGGCACTGCCGCGTAAAGTTCTGCGCGTTGAGTTTCGCATCGATAACAACTCAGCGAAGTTCCGTAGTAAAACGGATGAATTGATTACCTATCTGATTGGTAATCGCAGCCCAGGTACACTTTCCGACTGGCTGCAAAAGCAGGGATTAGTTGAGGGCATTAGCGCCAACTCCGATCCTATCGTCAACGGCAACAGCGGCGTATTAGCGATCTCTGCGTCTTTAACCGATAAAGGCCTGGCTAATCGCGATCAGGTTGTGGCGGCAATTTTTAGCTATCTCAATCTGTTACGTGAAAAAGGCATTGATAAACAATACTTCGATGAACTGGCGAATGTGCTGGATATCGACTTCCGTTATCCGTCGATCACCCGTGATATGGATTACGTCGAATGGCTGGCAGATACCATGATTCGCGTTCCGGTTGAGCATACGCTGGATGCAGTCAATATTGCCGATCGGTACGATGCTAAAGCAGTAAAAGAACGTCTGGCGATGATGACGCCGCAGAATGCGCGTATCTGGTATATCAGCCCGAAAGAGCCGCACAATAAAACGGCTTATTTTGTCGATGCGCCGTATCAGGTCGATAAAATCAGCGAACAAACTTTCGCTGACTGGCAGCAAAAAGCTGCCAATATTGCGCTCTCCTTACCGGAGCTTAACCCCTATATTCCTGACGATTTCTCGCTGATTAAGTCAGAGAAGAAATATGACCATCCAGAGCTGATTGTTGATGAGTCGAATCTGCGCGTGGTGTATGCGCCAAGCCGTTATTTTTCCAGCGAACCCAAAGCTGATGTCAGCCTGATTTTGCGTAATCCGAAAGCCATGGACAGCGCCCGCAATCAGGTGATGTTTGCGCTCAATGATTATCTCGCAGGGCTGGCGCTTGATCAGTTAAGCAACCAGGCGTCGGTTGGTGGCATAAGTTTTTCCACCAACGCTAACAACGGCCTTATGGTTAATGCTAATGGTTACACCCAGCGTCTGCCGCAGCTGTTCCAGGCATTGCTCGAGGGGTACTTTAGCTATACCGCTACGGAAGATCAGCTTGAGCAGGCGAAGTCCTGGTATAACCAGATGATGGATTCCGCAGAAAAGGGTAAAGCGTTTGAGCAGGCGATTATGCCCGCGCAGATGCTCTCGCAAGTGCCGTACTTCTCGCGAGATGAACGGCGTAAAATTTTGCCCTCCATTACGTTGAAAGAGGTGCTGGCCTATCGCGACGCCTTAAAATCAGGGGCTCGACCAGAGTTTATGGTTATCGGCAACATGACCGAGGCCCAGGCAACAACGCTGGCACGCGATGTGCAAAAACAGTTGGGCGCTGATGGTTCAGAGTGGTGTCGAAACAAAGATGTAGTGGTCGATAAAAAACAATCCGTCATCTTTGAAAAAGCCGGTAACAGCACCGACTCCGCACTGGCAGCGGTATTTGTACCGACTGGCTACGATGAATACACCAGCTCAGCCTATAGCTCTCTGTTGGGGCAGATCGTACAGCCGTGGTTCTACAATCAGTTGCGTACCGAAGAACAATTGGGCTATGCCGTGTTTGCGTTTCCAATGAGCGTGGGGCGTCAGTGGGGCATGGGCTTCCTTTTGCAAAGCAATGATAAACAGCCTTCATTCTTGTGGGAGCGTTACAAGGCGTTTTTCCCAACCGCAGAGGCAAAATTGCGAGCGATGAAGCCAGATGAGTTTGCGCAAATCCAGCAGGCGGTAATTACCCAGATGCTGCAGGCACCGCAAACGCTCGGCGAAGAAGCATCGAAGTTAAGTAAAGATTTCGATCGCGGCAATATGCGCTTCGATTCGCGTGATAAAATCGTGGCCCAGATAAAACTGCTGACGCCGCAAAAACTTGCTGATTTCTTCCATCAGGCGGTGGTCGAGCCGCAAGGCATGGCTATCCTGTCGCAGATTTCCGGCAGCCAGAACGGGAAAGCCGAATATGTGCATCCTGAAGGCTGGAAAGTGTGGGAGAACGTCAGCGCGTTGCAGCAAACAATGCCCCTGATGAGTGAAAAGAATGAGTGATGTCGCCGAGACACTAGATCCTTTGCGCTTGCCCTTACAGGGCGAGCGCCTGATTGAAGCCTCTGCCGGCACAGGCAAAACCTTTACGATTGCGGCGCTCTATTTGCGCCTGTTACTTGGACTAGGCGGTTCCGCCGCCTTTCCCCGCCCGCTGACCGTTGAA
The DNA here is from genome assembly GCF_004352695.1 of Escherichia sp. KCJ4928. Classification (NCBI taxonomy): domain Bacteria; kingdom Pseudomonadati; phylum Pseudomonadota; class Gammaproteobacteria; order Enterobacterales; family Enterobacteriaceae; genus Escherichia; species Escherichia sp. KCJ4928. The sequence goes on along the minus strand of NZ_SJWV01000026.1, from coordinate 8,266 downwards.
GAACTGCTGGTGGTCACCTTTACCGAGGCTGCCACGGCAGAATTGCGCGGTCGTATCCGTAGCAATATCCACGAGTTGCGCATCGCCTGTCTGCGTGAAACCACCGACAATCCACTGTACGAACGCCTGCTGGAAGAGATCGACGATAAAGCGCAAGCCGCGCAGTGGTTGTTGTTAGCCGAACGGCAGATGGATGAAGCGGCAGTCTTTACTATTCACGGTTTTTGCCAGCGCATGCTCAACCTGAATGCCTTTGAATCCGGTATGCTGTTTGAGCAGCAGCTGATTGAAGATGAGTCTCTGCTACGCTACCAGGCCTGCGCCGATTTCTGGCGTCGCCACTGCTACCCGCTGCCGCGTGAAATTGCCCTGGTGGTCTTTGAAACCTGGAAAGGGCCGCAGGCGTTGCTGCGCGATATTAATCGTTATCTGCAAGGCGAAGCACCGGTTATCAAAGCACCGCCGCCCGATGATGAAACGCTGGCTTCCCGCCACGCGCAAATTGTGGCGCGTATTGATACGGTAAAACAGCAGTGGCGCGACGCAGTGGGTGAACTGGATGCGCTGATCGAATCTTCTGGTATTGATCGACGCAAGTTTAACCGTAGCAATCAGGCTAAATGGATCGAGAAGATCAGCGCCTGGGCAGAAGAAGAGACCAACAGTTATCAGTTACCGGAGTCGCTGGAAAAATTCTCTCAGCGTTTCTTAGAAGATCGCACGAAAGCCGGGGGGGAAACCCCGCGACATCCACTGTTTGAGGCGATCGAACAACTGCTTGCAGAACCATTGTCGATCCGTGATCTGGTGATAACCCGCGCATTGGCTGAGATCCGCGAAACAGTAGCGCGTGAAAAACGCCGCCGTGGCGAATTGGGTTTTGATGACATGTTAAGTCGGCTCGATTCCGCGCTGCGTAGCGAAAGCGGCGAGGTGTTGGCAGCGGCGATCCGTACGCGATTCCCGGTGGCAATGATTGATGAATTTCAGGATACCGACCCCCAGCAGTACCGAATTTTTCGCCGTATCTGGCACCATCAGCCGGAAACCGCATTGTTGCTGATTGGCGACCCGAAACAGGCCATATATGCATTCCGGGGTGCGGATATCTTCACTTATATGAAGGCGCGTAGCGAAGTTCACGCCCACTACACTTTAGACACCAACTGGCGTTCCGCACCAGGAATGGTGAACAGTGTGAACAAGCTTTTCAGCCAGACTGATGACGCGTTCATGTTTCGCGAAATACCGTTTATTCCAGTGAAATCAGCCGGGAAAAATCAGGCGTTACGTTTTGTGTTTAAAGGTGAAACGCAGCCTGCGATGAAAATGTGGCTGATGGAAGGCGAAAGCTGCGGCGTTGGCGACTATCAAAGTACCATGGCGCAGGTATGTGCTGCGCAAATCCGCGACTGGCTACAAGCCGGACAGCGGGGCGAAGCGTTGCTGATGAACGGCGACGACGCGCGTCCGGTGCGTGCTTCGGACATCAGTGTGCTGGTGCGCAGCCGCCAGGAGGCCGCCCAGGTGCGCGACGCCTTAACGTTGCTGGAAATCCCTTCCGTTTACCTTTCGAACCGCGACAGTGTTTTTGAAACTCTGGAAGCGCAGGAAATGCTTTGGTTGTTGCAGGCGGTGATGACGCCCGAACGTGAGAACACCCTGCGTAGTGCGCTGGCAACGTCAATGATGGGGCTGAACGCGCTGGATATCGAAACGCTGAATAATGACGAACATGCGTGGGATGCGGTAGTTGAAGAGTTCGATGGTTATCGGCAAATCTGGCGCAAACGTGGCGTTATGCCGATGCTGCGGGCGCTGATGTCGGCGCGTAACATTGCAGAAAACTTGCTGGCAACGGCAGGCGGTGAGCGGCGACTTACCGATATCTTGCATATCAGCGAACTGCTACAAGAAGCCGGAACGCAGCTGGAAAGTGAACATGCGCTGGTACGCTGGTTATCGCAACATATCCTCGAGCCAGACAGTAATGCCTCCAGCCAACAAATGCGTCTCGAAAGTGATAAACATCTGGTGCAGATTGTCACGATCCACAAATCGAAAGGGCTGGAATATCCATTGGTCTGGCTGCCGTTTATCACCAATTTCCGCGTCCAGGATCAGGCGTTTTATCACGATCGCCACTCGTTTGAGGCAGTTCTGGATCTTAATGCTGCGCCAGAAAGCGTCGACCTCGCGGAGGCCGAACGTCTGGCGGAAGATCTGCGTTTGCTTTACGTGGCGCTGACACGTTCGGTTTGGCATTGCAGTCTCGGCGTTGCACCGCTGGTGCGCCGTCGTGGCGATAAAAAAGGTGACACCGACGTCCACCAAAGTGCGCTCGGGCGTTTGCTGCAAAAAGGGGAACCGCAAGATGCGGCAGGGCTTCGCACCTGTATTGAAGCGTTATGCGATGATGATATTGCCTGGCAAACGGCACAAACGGGTGATAAACAGCCCTGGCAGGTTAATGATGCTTTAACTGCAGAACTGAATGCGAGGACGCTACAACGATTGCCCGGCGATAACTGGCGTGTCACCAGCTACTCCGGTTTGCAGCAGCGTGGTCACGGTATCGCTCAGGATCTGATGCCACGGCTGGATGTTGATGCCGCAGGCGTGGTCAGCGTCGTTGAAGAACCGACGTTAACACCGCATCAGTTCCCGCGCGGTGCGTCACCAGGGACATTCTTGCACAGTTTGTTTGAAGACCTCGATTTTACCCAGCCGGTTGACCCGAACTGGGTACAGGAAAAACTGGAACTCGGCGGCTTTGAATCGCAGTGGGAACCAGTGTTGACCGAGTGGATCACGGCTGTCCTCCAGGCACCTCTCAATGAAACGGGTGTTAGCCTGAATCAGCTTTCCGACCGCGATAAACAGGTGGAGATGGAGTTTTACCTGCCGATTAGTGAACCGCTCATCGCCAGCCAGCTTGATGCACTAATTCGCCAGTTTGATCCGCTATCCGCTGGCTGCCCGCCGCTGGAGTTCATGCAGGTACGCGGCATGTTAAAAGGCTTTATCGACCTGGTATTCCGCCACGAAGGGCGTTATTACCTGCTCGACTATAAATCCAACTGGCTGGGTGAAGACAGTTCGGCTTACACCCAACAGGCTATGGCAGCGGCGATGCAGGCACACCGCTATGATCTGCAATATCAGCTTTATACCCTGGCGCTGCATCGTTATCTGCGCCATCGCATTGCTGATTACGACTATGATCGTCACTTTGGCGGCGTTATCTATCTGTTCCTGCGTGGCGTTGATAAAGAACATCCGCAACAAGGGATTTACACAACCCGACCCAACGCCGGGTTGATTGCCCTGATGGATGAGATGTTTGCCGGTATGACCCTGGAGGAGGCGTAATGAAATTGCAAAAGCAATTACTGGAAGCTGTGGAGCACAAACAGCTACGCCCGCTGGATGTGCAATTTGCCCTGACCGTGGCGGGAGATGAACATCCTGCCGTCACCCTCGCGGCGGCACTGTTAAGTCATGATGCCGGAGAGGGACACGTCTGTTTGCCGCTTTCACGACTGGAAAATAACGAGGCGTCGCATCCGCTGTTGGCGACCTGTGTCAGTGAAATCGGTGAGCTACAAAATTGGGAAGAATGCTTGCTGGCTTCTCAAGCGGTCAGCAGGGGAGATGAACCCACGCCGATGATCCTCTGTGGCGATCGTCTTTATTTGAATCGCATGTGGTGTAACGAGCGGACGGTAGCGCGCTTCTTCAATGAGGTGAATCATGCCATTGAGGTTGATGAAGCTCTACTGGCGCAAACCCTGGACAAACTTTTTCCAGTAAGCGATGAAATTAACTGGCAAAAAGTTGCAGCGGCAGTGGCGCTGACGCGGCGGATCTCGGTGATTTCCGGCGGCCCTGGCACCGGTAAAACGACCACCGTAGCGAAGTTGCTGGCAGCGTTAATTCAAATGGCAGACGGCGAACGCTGCCGTATCCGTCTGGCTGCACCAACGGGTAAAGCTGCCGCGCGCTTAACCGAATCTCTCGGCAAGGCTTTGCGGCAGTTACCGCTGACCGATGAACAAAAGAAACGCATTCCGGAAGATGCCAGCACTTTGCACCGATTGCTGGGTGCGCAGCCGGGGAGCCAGCGTTTACGTCATCATGCCGGTAACCCGCTGCATCTTGATGTGCTGGTGGTAGATGAAGCGTCAATGATCGATCTGCCTATGATGTCGAGACTGATCGACGCCTTGCCCGATCATGCGCGAGTGATCTTTCTCGGCGATCGTGATCAACTGGCCTCGGTTGAGGCTGGGGCTGTGCTGGGCGATATCTGCGCTTATGCCAACGCGGGTTTTACCGCCGAGCGTGCCGGGCAGTTGAGCCGCCTGACGGGAACTCACGTTCCGGCAGGAACTGGCACAGAAGCGGCATCTTTGCGCGACAGTCTCTGCCTGCTGCAAAAAAGCTATCGTTTCGGCAGTGATTCTGGCATTGGTCAGTTAGCTGCGGCGATCAACCGTGGTGATAAAACGGCAGTGAAAACCGTTTTTCAGCAGGATTTTAATGATATCGAAAAACGGCTTTTACAGAGCGGAGAAGATTATATTGCGATGCTTGAGGAAGCTCTTGCGGGCTACGGACGGTATCTGGATCTGCTGCAAGCGCGTGCCGAGCCTGATTTAATCATTCAGGCGTTTAATGAGTACCAGCTTTTGTGCGCCCTGCGGGAAGGGCCGTTTGGCGTGGCCGGACTGAATGAGCGAATTGAGCAGTTTATGCAACAGAAGCGCAAAATTCATCGTCATCCGCACTCTCGTTGGTACGAAGGTCGACCGGTGATGATTGCCCGTAATGACAGCGCGCTTGGGTTGTTTAATGGCGATATCGGTATTGCGCTGGATCGCGGGCAGGGGACGCGCGTCTGGTTTGCGATGCCGGACGGCAATATTAAGTCTGTGCAACCGAGTCGCTTGCCAGAGCACGAAACTACGTGGGCGATGACGGTACATAAATCGCAGGGATCGGAGTTCGACCATGCGGCGTTGATTTTACCGAGCCAACGCACGCCGGTAGTAACGCGAGAGCTGGTATACACCGCGGTGACCCGCGCGCGTCGCCGTCTGTCGCTGTATGCCGATGAGCGTATATTAAGTGCGGCAATCGCCACTCGTACTGAGCGGCGCAGTGGTCTGGCGGCGTTGTTTAGTTCGCGGGAATAAACGTAATTGCCGGATGCGACGCACGAGTGTTACGCATGTCGCATCCGACAATTTTCATCGCTTACCCTAAATCCGCCATCAACACTTTGGATTTACGCTGGTAGTTGTACAACTGCTTTTTGCTCTCGGGCAGTAAATCAATATCCACCGGGGTAAATCCACGTTCCTGGAACCAGTGAATACTGCGCGTGGTCAGCACAAACAATTTGCTTAAGCCGCTCTGCTTCGCCTGAGCGGCAATGCGTTCCAGCAGAACCTCGCCCCGTGATGAGCTGCGGTAATCCGGGTGAACTGCCACACAGGCCATTTCCCCAATCTTCTCTTCCGGGAACGGATAGAGCGCGGCGCAGGCAATAGTCGTGTTATCGCGCTGAATAATGGTGAATTTATCGATTTCCATCTCCAGCTGCTCGCGAGAACGGCGCACCAGAATACCTTGCTGCTCCAGCGGGCGAATCAACTCCAGAATACCGCCAATATCGTTGATTGTTGCGCGACGAATCTGCTCGGCGCTTTCCATCACAATCTGCGTACCGATACCGTCGCGTGAGAACAACTCTTGCAACAGCGCGCCATCTTCCTGATAACTGATTAAATGACAGCGACGCACGCCGCTGCGGCAGGCTTTCACTGCGCCACGCAAAAAGCGCACCGTACCGGAGTTGTAATCGCCTTTCTCTTCCTGGGCTTCTACCCGTGCTTGCGCTTCGTTAGGGAAAAGTTCGGAGACAATATCACCGTCGTCATTAGTGACGCCTTGGGAAGAGCAAAAACCAATCATCTTTTCAGCTTTCAGTTTGATGGCCAGTTGAGTGGCAATCTCTTCCGAGGTCAGATTAAAGCTCTCGCCAGTGACTGAAACAGCGACCGGCCCCATTAGCACTATTGCACCGCTGTCCAGTTGACGATGGATCGCGTCTTCATCAATCCGCCGGATACGCCCGCTATGGCAGTAATCCACGCCGTCATCGACGCCCAGCGGCTGGGCAATAATAAAATTGCCACTGACGACGTTGATATGCGCGCCCTGTAGCGGCGTGTTATTGAGACTCATCGACAGGCGAGCAGTGATGTCCAGTTGCAATGTTCCCGCAGCCTGCTTCACCAGTTCCAGTGTTTTGGCGTCGGTCACACGTATATTCTTGTGATACAGCGGTTCGTGGTGATGCGCGGCCAGATTTGCGTCGATCTGCGGACGTGCGCCATAGACCACCACCAGACGGATGCCGAGGCTGTGCAACAACCCGATATCATTAACGATACTGGAGAAATTCTCATGCTCAATGGCTTCACCGCCGAGCATGATGACAAACGTTTTTCCCCGGTGGGTATTGATATAGGGAACCGAATGGCGGAATCCCTCGACCAACTCGGTTTTACGTTCCTTTACCACGGCACACCTCTTTGCATGATTATTCGAAATTAGTGTATTTTTATTCTGTTTTTTCGCAGGGTGCAAGTGTAAATTTTATGCGAGAGCGACTTTTTTATCAGTAATGCCGTGAATATAAAAAGAATGTTTACCGTTTATTAGATGACAGATTATGCGTCTTTCGCTAAAGTTTCCGGTCAAATTAGTCGTTTACTTGTTACACAGCTTAGATTTCTTTTGCTCGGGAGAGGCATGTCAGGATCCAACACTGCAATCAGCCGTCGTCGTTTACTGCAAGGCGCGGGTGCCATGTGGCTATTGAGCGTAAGTCAGGTCAGTCTGGCTGCGGTCAGCCAGGTCGTGGCGGTGCGCGTCTGGCCTGCGTCCAGCTACACCCGTGTGACGGTAGAATCAAATCGTCAGCTGAAATATAAGCAGTTCGCGTTGAGTAACCCGGAACGCGTGGTGGTGGATATCGAAGATGTAAACCTGAACTCGGTACTCAAGGGGATGGCGGCACAAATTCGTGCAGACGACCCGTTCATCAAGTCGGCGCGCGTCGGGCAATTTGACCCGCAAACCGTACGGATGGTTTTTGAATTAAAGCAAAACGTAAAACCGCAGCTGTTTGCCCTTGCGCCGGTCGCCGGGTTTAAAGAGCGTCTGGTGATGGACCTCTATCCGGCCAATGCACAGGATATGCAGGACCCGCTGCTGGCGCTGCTGGAGGATTACAACAAAGGCGACCTCGAAAAGCAGGTGCCGCCAGCGCAAAGTGGTCCACAACCAGGTAAAGCAGGGCGCGATCGTCCGATTGTCATTATGCTTGACCCTGGCCACGGTGGCGAAGACTCCGGTGCGGTGGGGAAATACAAAACGCGCGAAAAAGACGTGGTATTGCAAATAGCTCGCCGTTTGCGCTCTCTGATCGAGAAAGAGGGCAATATGAAGGTGTACATGACGCGCAATGAAGACATCTTCATTCCGTTGCAAGTGCGCGTAGCAAAAGCCCAGAAACAGCGTGCTGACCTGTTTGTCTCTATCCATGCCGACGCCTTTACCAGTCGCCAGCCGAGCGGTTCCTCGGTGTTTGCGCTCTCAACCAAAGGTGCAACCAGTACTGCGGCAAAATATCTGGCACAAACCCAGAACGCCTCCGACTTGATTGGTGGCGTGAGCAAAAGCGGTGACCGCTATGTCGACCACACCATGTTCGATATGGTGCAGTCGCTGACCATTGCTGACAGCCTTAAGTTTGGTAAAGCGGTGCTGAATAAGCTCGGTAAAATCAACAAGCTGCATAAAAATCAAGTTGAACAGGCCGGGTTTGCCGTACTAAAGGCACCAGATATTCCCTCCATTCTGGTCGAAACGGCGTTTATCAGTAACGTTGAGGAAGAGCGTAAACTGAAAACGGCGACTTTCCAGCAGGAAGTTGCGGAGTCTATTCTTGCGGGAATTAAAGCGTATTTTGCCGATGGGGCGACGCTGGCGAGAAGGGGATGATAAAAAGGCGCTGAATGGCGCTTTTTTATGGGAGACCAGAAACAAAAAAACACCCGTTAGGGTGTTCAATAATTGGTTGCGGGGGCCGGATTTGAACCGACGACCTTCGGGTTATGAGCCCGACGAGCTACCAGGCTGCTCCACCCCGCGTCACCGTACTGCTTTATTTCATCAAATTTGATTGGTTGCG
>NZ_SJWV01000269.1:0-3782 GCF_004352695.1 Escherichia sp. KCJ4928 | reverse complement strand
ACCTTAAGATTAACATTTTAATATAACGAGTTACATTTAGTTACATGTTTAACACTTGATTTAAGATTTGTAATGGCTAGATTGAAATCATATGTAATCCATTAGTTTTATATTTTACCCATTTAGGGCTGATTTATTACTACACACAGCAGTGCAACATCTGTCAGTACTTCTGGTGCTTCTATTTTAGAGGCAGCTGTCAGGTGTGCGATCAATAAAAAAAGCGGGGTTTCATCATGTTTAATGAAGTCCATAGTATTCATGGTCATACATTATTGTTGATCACTAAACCGTCTTTGCAAGCGACAGCTCTCTTGCAGCACCTTAAACAATCGCTGGCAATTACAGGAAAATTACATAATATTCAACGTTCTCTGGACGATATATCTTCAGGCTCTATTATTCTTCTGGATATGATGGAAGCAGATAAAAAGCTTATCCATTATTGGCAGGATACTTTGAGCAGGAAAAACAACAATATCAAAATATTGTTGCTAAATACGCCTGAAGATTACCCGTACCGCGACATTGAAAACTGGCCTCATATCAACGGCGTTTTTTATGCCATGGAGGATCAAGAACGTGTTGTCAATGGGTTGCAAGGCGTCCTGCGCGGCGAATGCTACTTTACGCAAAAGCTTGCCAGTTACCTGATTACACATTCTGGTAACTATCGTTATAACAGCACGGAATCAGCCCTCCTTACTCATCGGGAAAAAGAGATCCTGAATAAGCTGCGTATCGGCGCGTCTAATAACGAGATCGCTCGTTCGTTGTTCATCAGCGAAAATACGGTTAAAACGCATCTTTATAATCTTTTCAAGAAGATAGCCGTAAAAAACCGGACACAAGCGGTTTCCTGGGCAAACGATAACCTCAGGCGATAAAGCCATGAAACGTTATTTACGCTGGATTGTGGCGGCAGAATTTCTGTTCGCCGCAGGGAATCTTCACGCCGTTGAGGTAGAAGTCCCGGGATTGTTAACTGACCATACTGTTTCATCTATTGGCCATGATTTTTACCGAGCCTTTAGTGATAAATGGGAAAGTGACTATACGGGTAACTTAACGATTAATGAAAGGCCCAGTGCACGATGGGGAAGCTGGATCACTATAACGGTCAATCAGGACGTTATTTTCCAGACTTTTTTATTTCCGTTGAAAAGAGACTTCGAGAAAACTGTCGTCTTTGCACTGATTCAAACTGAAGAAGCACTAAATCGTCGCCAGATAAATCAGGCGTTATTAAGTACGGGCGATTTGGCGCATGATGAATTCTAAATAAAAAATTGTTCGGAGGCTGCAATGCGTGTCAAACATGCAGTAGTTCTACTCATGCTTATTTCGCCATTAAGTTGGGCTGGAACCATGACTTTCCAGTTCCGTAATCCAAACTTTGGTGGTAACCCAAATAATGGCGCTTTTTTATTAAATAGCGCTCAGGCCCAAAACTCTTATAAAGATCCGAGCTATAACGATGACTTTGGTATTGAAACACCCTCAGCGTTAGATAACTTTACTCAGGCCATCCAGTCACAAATTTTAGGTGGGCTACTGTCGAATATTAATACCGGTAAACCGGGCCGCATGGTGACCAACGATTATATTGTTGATATTGCTAACCGCGATGGTCAATTGCAGTTGAACGTGACAGATCGTAAAACCGGACAAACCTCGACCATCCAGGTTTCGGGTTTACAAAATAACTCAACCGATTTTTAAGCCCCAGCTTCATAAGGAAAATAATCATGCAGCGCTTATTTCTTTTGGTTGCCGTCATGTTACTGAGCGGATGCTTAACCGCCCCGCCTAAAGAAGCCGCCAGACCGACATTAATGCCTCGAGCTCAGAGCTACAAAGATTTGACCCATCTGCCAGCGCCGACGGGTAAGATCTTTGTTTCGGTATACAACATTCAGGACGAAACCGGGCAATTTAAACCCTACCCGGCAAGTAACTTCTCCACTGCTGTTCCGCAAAGCGCCACGGCAATGCTGGTCACGGCATTGAAAGATTCTCGCTGGTTTATACCGCTGGAGCGCCAGGGCTTACAAAACCTGCTTAACGAGCGCAAGATTATTCGTGCGGCACAAGAAAACGGCACGGTTGCCATTAATAACCGAATCCCGCTGCAATCTTTAACGGCGGCAAATATTATGGTTGAAGGTTCGATTATCGGTTATGAAAGCAACGTTAAATCGGGCGGTGTTGGGGCAAGATATTTTGGGATCGGTGCAGACACGCAATACCAGCTCGATCAGATTGCCGTGAACCTGCGCGTCGTCAATGTGAGTACCGGTGAGATCCTCTCCTCGGTGAACACCAGTAAGACGATACTTTCCTATGAAGTTCAGGCCGGGGTTTTCCGCTTTATTGACTACCAGCGCTTGCTGGAAGGGGAAGTGGGTTACACCTCAAACGAACCCGTTATGCTGTGTCTGATGTCGGCTATCGAAACAGGGGTCATTTTCCTGATTAATGATGGTATCGACCGTGGTCTGTGGGATTTGCAGAACAAAGCAGAACGGCAGAACGACATTCTGGTGAAATACCGCCATATGTCGGTTCCACCGGAATCCTGACAGATAAAAAAGCCGGAATTATCATCCGGCATTTTACTGTTTAAGCGAAAGCGTGAGTGCCCCTCACGCTTTATTTTTGATTTCCTGCTCACGGTGAGCCGTCTTTGCACTACGCGCCGCCAGCCACAGGCCGCTGTTTTTCATTGCGTAACCAAATACCAGCCCAAGCGCCAGCGAAGGTAACACCAGTTTCCAGTCACCCTGCCCGGCAAACGTCGCGCATGCGCCTATAAACGTCCCCGGAACAAATGAAAGCAGCAGCTGTTTGGCCTGAATACACATCAGAAACGCGACAATACCGGTTATGACATAACCGAGAATTTCCAGATGTGGTGCCAGTGCACTACCGTAAATAATGACCATCGCCCACACCACGCCACTAAGCAGGGTTGCAGCGGAGATCGCCAGCCCTTTCAGCCCACCTTGCGGGCAGGCAAAGTAGGCCGTACAGCCCAGGAAGCCCGCCCAGCTTAGTAAGCCCAGGGAAACAGCCACCCATCCCCAGATACCGGAGAGAATGCCTGTTGTGATTGCAATAGAGAGAAGTATGTTCATGCCGCGCATGATAGCAGAAAACGCGGCCATGAATGAGATCGAGCACACATTTTATGCAACAACAAATTATCTGTTGCAGTTATGAGTGACGATGATCACATTTACTCTTCAGAATCTTCTTCCAGCTCGTCCCACATTGCACTAATGGCATCACGGGTTAGCGGTGCCATGGTGCGCCAGAAAGGCGTGGTTGCATGGGCCTCCACTTTGCCGAGGAACGCACCACACCAGGGTAACAGATACTCACTGAACAGTGTTTCCAGTGCTTCGCTCTCATCTTCCGTTGACTGATCTTCCAGCCAGGAAGCCGCAAGCAGCAATGTGCCGATGTGATCGGCTGGCGTATCCGCCAGTGGCATCCCTCGTTCGGAAAGAAAAGCGCGCACTTCCGCTTCCGTTGCGTCCTCAACCCATGCGCTACGATATGGCGGCACGGCACATTCATCGCCGATAAACAACGCATTGTAATCGGCAGAGACTTGCGCCATATCACAGCTTTTCTGTAAACGCGTCAGTAACTCATCCTGCTCCAGTGGCCAGTTCGCAGCCAGTTTCCCCTCACGAATCAGGGTAAACAGCGGCACCAGTAAAGGATCTTGCGGTTGGCGGTAATAGAGCGAACCCAGCACACGACAGAGGATAGAA
>NZ_SJWV01000268.1:0-3786 GCF_004352695.1 Escherichia sp. KCJ4928 | reverse complement strand
ATGATTGATGGGGTAATTGGATTTCTCGGACATTATCCTGATTTATATGAGGTTGTTGGGGGCTATAAAGATCTGAAGAAAGCTATAGCGGAGTGTAACAAATCTACAGCCTAAATATTTTTTTTAGGAGAATTTGCAGGTGGAATGATGGGGTCCGAACTCGTAAAATGGGTTAAATCGCATAAGATAGATGCTCATATTATTACATTTGTAGCAAAGATGCCGTATATTGATTCAATAAAATTGCTTGAAGCAGGTGCGAAAGGATGCGTATGGAAAACCAGTCACCCGGCGAAACTAAATCGTGCTATTGATTCGATTAGTAATGGTTACACTTATTTTGATAGTGTACATATGGATTGTGAAAAAATATCTTCCAGGTATTCCTCTGATAATCAACTTACAAATCGTGAGTCAGAAATATTACAACTCATAGCTGATGGTAAAACAAACAAAGAAATCGCTAATTTCTTGCAGTTAAGCAGAAAAACAGTCGAAACTCATAGACTCAATATCATGAAGAAATTAGATGTTCACAGTGGTATCGAGTTGATCAAAACAGCTTTACGTATGGGTGTTTGCACTATATAAAAAAAAGAGGCTTTAGGCTCATTTTGCTGAAGCCTTACGATTGTCTAGTTCATTAAGCCTGGTATATACAATGTATATTTTGGGGCATATTGCTGTCTCTTTTTTTGGTTATCCATTGCAAAACCCGCATTATAAGTCCCCAGGCATTGCCACGTTACTCCACAACGTGAAAAATGGTTATATAAAATCTCGGTTCCTATTTTAATGTTCAGACAAGGGTTATCTAACAAATCTCGTTCATCTTTTATTATTCCACGTTTTTTTAACAGGGGAATATGCATCTGGTTTATCTGCATTAACCAATAATCTAAACTCTTTATATTGTTATTCTTATCTCTGTTCTTGCCTATGCTATCCTTTTTTAGATTGCTTTCAACAAGAGCGATAGCTTTAATTAAATTTGGTTCGATTCTGAACATTGTTCCTGCTTCATTAGAGCAAGAGTTGCTGGCGAAAGACATTTTTGTAATAAATATACAAAACGTGAAGATGGTTAAGAATTTAACTTTTGGTGAGCGCATATTTTTTCATGTGTGAGGATTGAATGAAAGGGACGAGATACTATTATAAAAGTATCTCGTTATGATTTATTTGGTCAATCGTCTACCATTCAATTTTATAGTAAGGTGAGATAGGATTATCTTCTGAATACATATCATTTTGAAAAGGCGCCATCCATGTTGAAACTATAAATGCTTGTATTTGATCTGTATCAGTAGCACTGGTGTTGATGTGTTTATCTAATGATACGACTTCATCACCCGTTGCATTCGCTATATTTGAACTTTGAGATAAATTATTGATACCGATTGGATTAGTCATAAAGCTCCCTTTTTTAATTGTCCAGGCCAATGGTCTTTACATCATACTTTTAACTCTAGAGCATTTTAAATATCTTGCAATAAGGTGAATATCTTAGATATTTTTATCTCTGTTGTTTAAATAACAAGTTGCATACATCTAAATAATAAAATTGCGTCAATAAAAATTTATCGCATACAAATTCTCGTCAGCTGATTTAATTTCAAAATGTTGTCAATTATAACTCGATGGCTTTCACTCTCAGTTTCTTTATAGTAGAGTTTAATGTTGTTTTTGAGCGGGTTAGGCACATACATATCTACACATTCTTTTATCACAACTGCTTTTCGTCTTCTGGGTTCGAGTTGTAGTGATTTGTCTATACAAATCCTTGCCTCTTCAATTTTTTCATTATGAAAGTGGACTAGTGCCCTATAGTAGTAGAGAGAGGCTATATCAGTTGGGTGTATCTTAGCCTGTTCAAATAAGATATGAGATACTTTTGCTTGTCCAGACAGACCAGTTATCAGTCCCATAATAGCTAAAATTTTTCCATCGACAGTGGTTATGTCTGATACATAATCTAAAAGCTCTAATGCTTTTTGAGCAGCAAGTTCAAGTTCACTTTTTCCATGAAGTGCCAAAGACATATGGCATTCCGCTAGAAGGCAATAACATTCTGTTTTTAGCGTCTGTATATCACTTTTATTTTGTAATCTATCAAATATAGTCATGGCCCTGTAAATGCTTTCAGGGGTGAAGTCGTAAAGTTCTTTCTTTCCGGCTAACATTTCATCTGATAAATAATGATTCTTATATACTTGGTCCTGCTTAGCTAATCTTACAGATCGTTCTGGTTTATGTACCGTTTGAAGGATATTATCTATAATAAATTGTGATGTATTATGTAGTTCATCAACAGGGAGATGATTACTGGCGATGAGGAAAAGGTTTTTAGCGTCGATCAACTCAATGTATAAAGTGTTCACTGCATTATTCTGGTTTATTCTTCCTGTAACGAAATAATCTGGCTTGAATCTGCTCAAGAATGAATTTTGAGATATGTGATCATTACAAAAATTTGTCGCAGCCATCGGATAGGTATAGAGACCATCGATTTTTTTATTTGAAATGATTTGCACTAATTCCTGATTAAGTATTAATGGATCCAGTGTATTCAACGAAGTAGTGAAAGGGAATATAGCTATGGAATAGTCTGAAGTATTATCTTCATTAATTTTAGTTTTGAAAACCTGCCCGCTGAAACGATAACCTTTCCGGTAGATTGTTTCTATGCAACGATCATAGCCAATTTTTTCAAAAATGCAGCGCAAAGAATAGATACATCTTGTCAGGGACTCGTCACTAACAATAATATTTTTCCATACTGATTCGATGATCATATCTTTCAGTACAACATGACCAGCGGATTCAAGTAATACTATTAATACACCTAACTCTTTCTGTGGAATATAAACTTGCTCATTTCCTTGAGTAAGAATTCCATCTTCCGTGAGCGTTAATCCCTCAAGAAAATGATATGAGAATTTATTTTCTAAGTCCATTAGTTAACCTCTATGAAAAAATTGGTTTCTTGCATCCTGCTTAAGCAATAGAAATTATGGCTATTCATATTTATGTGTCATTAACGCTACAGGAAATTACATTCGACATATCTATGGTTGTGTTCACTAATTTATCTTAGGAATTCAGTGATGTAATCTGAAATAGCCTTATTCAATTTTGATAAAGTAGATTGTTCTCTAACGCATTGAAAAATAATGATTTATAGTATGCTCTTAACTGTTTTAAGATGCTGATTTAAGAAAACATAAGAGGTGCTGGTTATAGTGGTTAACTGCACTATAACCAGCAAATTTAACCAAATGATTGTAATGCTTAGCCATTATCTTCTGAATTATCGTTTAAGAGTTCAATATATGCCTGCGCTTTACTCTTAACACTATCATCCTCACAATTGTTAATAATGTGATAGAAACATTGCATTGCGTTATCGATATTTTTAGCCCCAATCTGACATTGACCCATACGATAAATAACTGAATAGTCATCATACGGGGAGTAATTGTAACTTAGTTTGTAAAGGTCATATGCTTGTTGATATTTCTTTTTGGGCTGACATACTGATGCAAAATCTTTTAGATACTCATGATTTTCGAACGCATAAATGCACAAAAATTTATAATAAATTTCTGCGTCCGTTATATTACCCTTTTCATGGTAGTCGAATGCATATGCATATATTCTATCAAGGATATCAGGAGTTAAACCATGTAGTAATGCCAGATTTTCTCCTTTCGATAATGCGTGTTTTAGTTGATTTGCCCATTCATCACTATTATTGAATATTTCAATTGTTTCTGTGCTCATAAT
>NZ_SJWV01000267.1:0-3797 GCF_004352695.1 Escherichia sp. KCJ4928 | reverse complement strand
AATTTATATAGTATATTTGAAATGCATTTTATGGAATTTTCTCGAGCATAGCCAGAGCCGCAGAATTTGCTACGGTTATAGTAAGTCACCTGTGGGAAAACGCTATGCGCAAATATCGTCTAAGTGAAGAACAGCGAGCCTTTAGTTATCAGGAAGATGGCACTAAAAAAAATGTGTTATTACGGCAGATTATCGCCATTAGCGATTTTAACGATGTGATAGCAGGAACCGCTGGCGGCTGGATCGATCGCGAAACGGTGTTAGCACAGGAAGGAAATTGCTGGATTTACGACCAGAATGCTATTGCGTTCGGTGGAACGGTGATTTCCGGTAATACGCGCATCACCGGCACCAGCGTACTGTGGGGAGAGGTTTACGCAACGGATAATGTCTGGATCGATAATAGTGAAATCAGCCAGGGTGCATATATAAGTGACAGTGTCACCATTCATGACTCACTGGTTTGCGGGCAATGTAGAATATTTGGTCACGCCTTAATTAATCAACATTCTATGATCGTCGCCGCACAAGGCTTAACGCCTGACCATCAACTCCTGCTACAAATTTATGATCGCGCAAGGGTTAGCGCCTCGCGTATTGTCCACCAGGCACAAATTTATGGCGATGCCGTCATCCGGTATGCTTTTATTGAACATCGTGCCGAAGTTTTTGATTTTGCCAGTATTGAAGGTAATGAAGAGAACAACGTCTGGCTATGCGATTGCGCTAAAGTCTACGGTCACGCGCAGGTGAAAGCTGGCATAGAAGAAGATGCCATTCCAACGATTCATTACAGTTCGCAGGTGGCGGAATATGCCATTGTGGAAGGTAATTGTGTGTTAAAACATCATGTCTTGATTGGCGGAAATGCCGTGGTACGTGGTGGACCGATTCTGCTCGACGAGCACGTTGTAATACAAGGTGAGAGCCGTATTACAGGTGCGGTGATAATTGAAAACCATGTGGAGTTAACCGACCACGCCGTCGTTGAAGCCTTTGATGGCGACACGGTTCATGTCCGTGGTCCAAAAGTCATTAACGGCGAGGAGCGCATTACGCGAACGCCGCTGGCAGGGTTATTATGAATCGATAATACGCGCGTATAAGTTCACATCATCATAGGCATCATTCAGGAACTCAGCCTGTTTCAGGCAACCTTCAAGGATAAAACCATTGCGCAAAGCGACCTGGTTGCTTTGCGGATTGTCCACCCGACATTTGATCACGAAGCGTCTAAGTTCACCAGACTGGGCGTAATGATGAATCAATGCCTGCAGCGCCTGAGAAATGATCCCCTGCCCCTGATGAGATTCGTCCAGCCAGTAGCCTATTTCAGCGGTTTTATTCAGTGGTTCAATACGATTAAACGAGATAACGCCGATAAGTTCATCTTCTTTGAAAATCATGAACATTTTGGCATAGCCGCGTTGATGCAACATCACATTACCCTGCACCGTTTTTCGCGTGTCCTCTTCACTCTGAACGAACTGCGGCCAGTTTAGCGACTGCTGTAACCAGGTTTTATTTTTACAGATTAACTGATAAAGAGGAGTGACGTGATTTTCTGCAACAGCATGTAATTCAAGTGATTCGCTTACTTTTATCGTTTCAGTCATCTTATCTCCAGTCAATCCATGCAGTTGTTAAAAAAGCCGCCTGGCTGGCGGCTTAGGAAAGTTTATACCTCTTTGACGCTCTCCTGCTGCAGGATTTTGAGCATCTCATCTTTTAACTGTAGCTTTTGTTTTTTCATGCGGACCACTTCCGCATTGTACCCTCGACCGTCGGAACCTTCCTTTCTGGCAATTTCATGATCAAGTTTATTGTGTTTATCGAACAAGGACATAAAGCGAGGATTTTCGTTTTTCAGACGGGATATTAAATCTCGATATTCTGGAAACATACGCACTCCCTGTTAGTGGCTGACAAGGTGTATCTGAAATACACACCATCAGATTACTCATTTAACTTAGGGAAAAATGCGAGCGGGATCGTGTTTAACCAGACGGCACCTCCCGAAGAAGGTGCCGAAGAAAAAACGATTAACTCATCACGCGGTCGTCAACATACTGACGTTTATCCGGCGCTGGCGGGAAATACTGATACAGCCATGTTTCACTGATAGCGTCGCCCTGACAACGCAGATACATCCGCATATCGACCGGATCAGTGGAGTCCGAAGTCGGATACCAGTCAAACTGAATACGATAACCATCAATGGGTTCAATATAGAGAATTTCGATTTGCTTCGCTTCCCCACTGGAAAGCGTAATCACCGGCTCAATGCCTTTTGGTGCGGCAGCTTTCAGATCACCACCAACGAAATCGACGGCAAAACGACGCGCCCATTTTTCGGGATAGTGTTCACCTGGTGCCCAACCTTCCGGGAAACCGCCCATGCCGGTACGCGTCGCCATAACGCGCGCTAATGGGCAATGAACAGGCGGTTGCGCACTCCAGTACAGACGATACTGGAATGCAAACTCATCACCCGCCTTTACAGCTTTTTCTGGCTGCCAGAAGCAGACAATGTTATCCAGCGTTTCGCCCGTTGTTGGGATTTCCATCAGGCCGATGGTGCCCTTACCCCACTTGTTACGCGGTTCCACCCACAGACTTGGGCGTTTGTTATACCAGCCCATAATGTCCTGATAATGGGAGAAATCACGATCCAGTTGCAATAAACCAAACCCTTTCGGGTTGTTGTCGGTGTAAGCATTGAACTGCAATTTTTGCGGATTATTCAGCGGACGGCAAATCCACTCGCCGTTGCCCCGCCACATGGACAGACGATCAGAGTCATGAATTTGCGGATGAATGGTGTCGCACATCCGACGTTCATTAGTACCGCAGCTGAACATACTGGTCATCGGCGCAATGCCCAGCTGTTTAATGTCTTTGCGCGCATACAGGTGATTTTCCACATCCATAATCACCTGACTTTTCTCACAATGGATAGTGAACTTATAGGCACCAGTAATGCTGGCGCTATCGAGCAACGCATAAACGGTAAAGGTAGTTGCCCCAGGTTTTACCGTATCAAACCAGAAGGCGGTAAAGTCGGGGAACTCTTCTTTACTGTCGGTGTAAGTGTCAATCGCCAGGCCGCGGGCCGACAAACCGTATTGATATGTGTCATCAACGGCGCGGAAATAACTCGCTCCGAGGAATGATACTACATCACGGCGCGCCAGTTCGGGGGCTTTAAACACGCGAAAACCGGCAAAGCCGAGATCGCTTTGCCCTTCTAATTGTTTGGTATCAACACCTGCATCGTTGTATTTGAACAACTCCGGGCGAAAGTGAATTTCACGCGCCAGATGTGTTGCTGGATCTACAGAAAACATACGAACGCGGCGACGGAATCCCATTCCCATATGGAAGAACTGAGCGTCCAGTTGACGGTTCTCAACGTTATGCCAGAGCGATTTTTCGGCGTCGTATTGAATACTGTTATAAGCCTGCGGCGTCATTGTCGCCAGCGTGTCAGGTAACGGACGAGGCGCACCACGCCACGCTGTTTGCGCTAAGTCGTGCGCCATTGACTGTAGAATGGAGAAGTCAAAACGCTGGGTTTGCCCGTCGGCAATATCAGAATCTGCCGCGAATGCCGCCTGAGAAAAAAGAGAAGCAATGCCGCTGGTACCGCACACGGCGGCCATAGCCATTGAACCTTTAATAAATCGTCTACGATCCATACCTGAAAGTGAGTCCTTCTGGTGTTGTGAATGGTCCCGCGCTGGTCGTTTTCAGCGGCAAGAAAGTGCTTATTTATGACCGCTCACTCTAGACAATAT
>NZ_SJWV01000266.1:0-3864 GCF_004352695.1 Escherichia sp. KCJ4928 | reverse complement strand
GCATTATCCAGGGTATTTGCACCTTCATTAACTAAATAAATATCCTGGTTCTCGCGCAATACGTCGCGCACAGCACTTAATGCATTAAAGTAATTTAATGGTTGAGTATCTGTACTTAATTTTTCATGCATTTTTTGTGCATTTTGCTGCTTGTGGATATTTAAAATATCGCGCCATACCAGTGGAGTCGTAAATGTGTTTTGTTTCAGTTCTGCCAGCATACCTTGCATACTGGATGCAATATCACCAACGACTGGCACAGCAATGGGGCGGTTGCTGTCAATTTCCTGCGGTTCAATATCCAGTTGAATAAACTGTGTATCTGCCGCCCATCCTTTTTTACCGTGTGCCAATAACCAATTCAGTCGTGCACCAACAAGCATGACAACGTCAGCATTTGCCAGGGCAAACGAACGCGCAGCTGCCGCAGAAAGTGGATGCGTATCTTCAAGGATCCCTTTCGCCATAGACATTGGCAGGAATGGAATCTGAGTACTTTCAATAAATTCACGAAGCTGTTCATCAGCTTGTGAATACGCCGCGCCTTTGCCAAGGATAATTAATGGCCGTTCAGCTTTTGCTAAAAGCGAAATTGCGCTAGTGACTGACTTCGGGCATGGCAATAATGCTGGCGACGGATTTTCAACTTTAACAATCGTGGTTAACGCTTCGTCTTTTTCCATCGTCGCGGCCAGGACATTTGCTGGCAAATCAAGATAAACTCCGCCAGGGCGACCCGATACAGAGACCCGGATAGCGCGTGCCAATGCAATGCCAAGATCCTGCGGCTGATTAACGCGAAATGCTGCTTTGGCATACGGTTTTGCCGCATTCATTTGGTCCAGCTCTTCATAATCACCTTGCTGTAGGTCGACGATCGCGCGGTCGCTGGAGCCGCTAATCATGATCATCGGAAAACCATTTACCGTTGCGTTGGCCAATGCGGTCAAACCATTGAGGAATCCTGGCGCAGAAACTGTCAGGCAGATCCCCGGTTTTTGGGTAAGAAAACCGCTTGCCGCAGCGGCATAGCCTGCCGACTGCTCATGACGAAAACCAATATAACGAATGCCTTCCGCCTGGGCATGGCGTGCCATATCCGTCACAGGAATACCTACAACACCATAAATAGTGTCAATATTATTCTGTTTTAATGCTTCAACGATGATATGCATACCATCTGTCATTTGAAGTTGATCTGACATGATTAATAACCTCGAAATTTTTATAAATTGGGAGCCAGAAGCCCCCGTTAATATCAGATGGCGTGGTTTTGCTTCATTGCAGCAATTTCATCGTCGCTATAACCCAGCTCCTGCAATACAGCAGCGGTATGTTCACCTAATAGCGGCGCAGCTTTAATATCCGGCGTAAAGGCAGAGAATTTCATTGGACAACCAACGGTCAGATATTTTCCACGCAACGGTTGTTCCACTTCAACAACACTGCCACTTTGGCGCAAAGAGGGATCAAGTGAAATTTCTTTCATACTTAAAACCGGTGCACAAGGAATATCAAACTGAGTCAAATAGGCCACCGCTTCATGTTTATCAATAGTGACAGTGTATTTTTCGATTTCAGCAAAAATATCGAAAATATGTGGCTGTCGTGCATGGGCTGTACTGTATGCCGGATCGGTAATCCATTCTGGTTTGCCGATGGCTTTACAGGTGTTTTCCCAGTTTTGCTCCTGAATAGTGAAATAAATATAGGCGTTAGGATCGGTTTCCCAGCCTTTACATTTCAGGATCCAGCCAGGCTGACCGCCACCACCTGCATTACCACCGCGGGGAACTGCATCACCAAATGTACCATTCGGATACTGCGGGTATTCTTCCAGATAACCCAATTTATCGAGACGCTGCTGGTCACGTAATTTCACGCGGCAAAGGTTCAATACGGCATCCTGCATTGACATGGTGACTCGTTGCCCACGCCCCGTTTTTTCGCGATGCAGCAAAGCAGCAAGTAAACCGATCAGCAAATGCATTCCGGTGTTGCTGTCACCCAACGCTGCAGCGCTTACCAGCGGCGGACCATCCCAAAAACCCGTAGTGGATGCCGCGCCACCCGCTGCCTGAGCAACGTTTTCATAGGCTTTTACATTCACATAAGGCGAACACTCATCAAACCCTTTGATCGAACCAAAAATCAGACGTGGATTGATTTCTTGAATATGCTCCCAGGTGAAGCCCATGTGATCAATGGCCCCTGGATGAAAGTTCTCGACTAAGATATCAGCTTCGCGGATCAGCTTTTCCATTACCTCTTTGCCTTCCGCTGTTTTGGTATTTAACTCAATAGAACGTTTGTTACTGTTAAGCATGGTGAAGTAAAGCGCATCGATATCAGGAATATCTCGCAGCTGGTGACGCGTTACGTCACCAACGCCGGGACGTTCAATTTTAATAACGTCAGCGCCAAACCAGGCCAGCATTTGAGTACAAGATGGGCCAGATTGCACACCGGTGAAATCGAGAACTTTAATTCCTTGAAGTGGAGTTGACATAGCAATACCTATTAGTTAATTAAATATGTGTTAATTTAGCGTTTATTTAAGGCGTAATATCTTCTATAAATAACCCGCAAAATATCGTCGTAGCTGCACTCGATATTTTTAAAATCCTGTATCAAGTGCTGAAAATCATTTCATCGCCACTTCCAATTCCTTTCTGCATGGTAAGTAGTGAGGACGAAAAGAAGAATATGATAAATATTGATTCGTGGTAATCAGAGAGAGTCGCGACATTTGTGATGTTATTCTTACAACTGTAAGAAGCGCCGGTGATTTACAAGTAAGGGTATGATTACGCTTTTTAAAGCGTACCATAAAACATAACATAATAAATGATTTGTGATGACACGGGATTATTGGGATTTACTTTGAGGAAGATAAAATGCGTGTTTATAGAACCGCGAGCGCCAAATAATTTTATGACCACAACCTGTCGTATTGTGGTCATAAAAAATTGTCGGCTGGAGGGAGTTAAATCCTTTACCTCAATATACTGCCTGTCAGCATTAGTTCACAAACAGTGCTTCGCTGTCGACGATGATTCCATCTTCCGCACCTTTAAGCGCCAGGTTTGCCTCGTAGTATTGCTTTTTATCAAGCAGTTTCTGCGCATCAGCAAGTGCATTACGAGTCTGTTTAAGCGGCATCAGATATTGGTTTTCCATTACGCCAACACCGGCCAGGCGAAGTTCTTCCATTGCGCCCTTTTTATCCCCTTTCGCCATTTTTTCATTGGCAATTTTTATCGCGGCTTCTTTTTCGGGAGTTGCTACATAACTCTCAGAAATTCCGACAGATGCATTAATGACAATATATTGGTCATCATTGAGATTGGTCTTTTTACCTGGCTTAGCGAACTTTGCCCATTCGGTACTGTCATCTGACAGCAAAGCGGAAGCTTCATTGGTCAGTTCTTTTGCCTTTTCTGGATCGCCATGAAACAGAGCCAGGCGCGCTACCTGCACGTCACGCATCGCATATAAACCTTGTTCAGAGATACGCTCTGCTGCTGCCGTTTTCTGGGTTTGCTGAACTTGCTGAGTTTGCTGTTGTGCCGCTACCGGTGCATTATCAGCAGCCCATACAGTTGAAGATGCCAGAATTGCTGTGACCATCGTAGCCATAATTAAACGTTTCATACTTACCTCATTCTTTAACAGTTTTAGAAAACGCCGCCATCATATTGGGTGAGCATGAAATGAGAAATCAGAGAGCAACGGTCATTTTGAAAGGGTTATCTTACAGTTGTAGTTATTATCGCAAGAAGTATTTTAGTCTTACAATTGTAGTTATTATCGCAAGAAGTATTTTAGTCTTACAATTGTAGGAATCTGCTTCCTGTCGCAGAG
>NZ_SJWV01000265.1:0-3913 GCF_004352695.1 Escherichia sp. KCJ4928 | reverse complement strand
AATAGCAACTGGGTTATTCCTTAGCAATTAATGATTACATTGTAATAAATCATATTCTTTATCGATTATTTCAGGCAGTGTTGTGCCGAGTTATGCAAGTGGTTAATTCGTTGTGTATTTAATTATACAATGATTTCGGTGTTCTGGAATTTATTTAGAGGAATCTATGCGAGGGAAAAAACGCATTGGGTTATTGTTTTTGCTGATAGCGGTTGTGGTTGGTGGCGGCGGGTTATTGCTGGCGCAAAAAGCCTTACATAAAACGTCGGATACAGCATTTTGCCTTTCCTGCCACTCGATGAGTAAACCTTTTGAGGAATATCAGGGAACTGTCCACTTTTCGAACCAGAAAGGGATACGTGCGGAATGTGCCGATTGCCATATTCCAAAGTCAGGGATGGATTATTTATTTGCTAAATTAAAAGCATCTAAAGATATTTATCATGAATTTGTTAGCGGCAAAATAGACAGTGACGATAAGTTCGAAACTCATCGCCAGGAAATGGCCGAAACAGTATGGAAAGAATTAAAAGCAACTGACTCTGCAACGTGCCGTAGTTGCCATTCTTTTGATGCCATGGATATTGCCTCGCAAAGTGAATCTGCGCAGAAAATGCATAACAAAGCACAAAAGGGCGGCGAAACCTGTATCGATTGTCATAAAGGCATTGCCCATTTTCCGCCAGAAATAAAAATGGATGACAACGCGGCGCATGAGCTGGAAAGTCAGGCCGCTACTTCAGTGACTAATGGCGCACATATTTATCCTTTCAAAACTTCTCGCATAGGCGAGCTGGCTACCGTGAATCCTGGTGCCGATCTCACCGTCGTTGATGCCAGTGGCAAACAGCCGATCGTTCTGTTGCAGGGTTATCAAATGCAGGGCAGTGAAAACACGCTCTACCTGGCGGCAGGTCAACGGCTGGCGCTAGCCACATTAAGTGAAGAAGGTATCAAGGCGCTCACGGTAAACGGGGAATGGCAGGCTGACGAATACGGCAATCAATGGCGTCAGGCGTCTTTACAGGGTGCGCTTACCGATCCCGCATTAGCGGACCGTAAACCGCTATGGCAATACGCTGAAAAACTTGACGATACCTATTGCGCTGGTTGCCATGCGCCTATTGCCGCTGACCATTACACCGTCAATGCATGGCCGTCCATTGCCAAAGGAATGGGTGCGCGAACCAGCATGAGCGAAAACGAACTGGACATTTTGACGCGGTACTTCCAGTACAACGCCAAAGATATTACCGAGAAACAGTGATCCTCGTTGATCAGGGAGGAAGTTATGACATTAACAAGACGTGAATTTATTAAACACAGCGGTATTGCCGCTGGGGCGCTGGTGGTGACATCGGCAGCACCGCTACCCGCATGGGCAGAAGAGAAGGGCGGTAAAATCCTCACCGCGGGCCGTTGGGGAGCGATGAGCGTAGAAGTGAAGGACGGCAAGATTGTTTCTTCGACAGGCGCGCTGGCGAAAACCATACCGAACTCCTTACAGTCTACGGCGGCGGATCAGGTACACACCACGGCACGTATTCAGCATCCGATGGTAAGAAAAAGCTATCTCGATAATCCACTGCAACCGGCGAAAGGTCGTGGCGAAGATACTTATGTACAGGTGAGCTGGGAGCAAGCATTAAAACTGATTCATGAGCAACACGATCGCATTCGCAAAGCTAACGGACCATCGGCTATTTTTGCCGGATCATACGGCTGGCGCTCTTCTGGCGTGTTGCATAAAGCGCAAACCTTACTGC
Organism: Escherichia sp. KCJ4928; assembly: GCF_004352695.1. NCBI lineage: Bacteria > Pseudomonadati > Pseudomonadota > Gammaproteobacteria > Enterobacterales > Enterobacteriaceae > Escherichia > Escherichia sp. KCJ4928. The sequence continues at coordinate 2,147 of NZ_SJWV01000265.1, read as the reverse complement.
AACGTTATATGAACCTGGCGGGCGGTTATTCCGGGCATAGCGGCGATTATTCAACCGGGGCAGCACAGGTGATCATGCCGCATGTGGTCGGTTCTGTAGAGGTGTATGAACAGCAGACCTCCTGGCCGCTGATTCTGGAAAACAGCCAGGCTGTGGTGCTGTGGGGGATGAACCCGCTGAATACCTTAAAAATTGCCTGGAGCAGTACCGATGAGCAAGGGCTGGAATACTTCCATCAGCTGAAAAAATCTGGCAAACCAGTGATTGCCATTGATCCTATCCGCTCCGAAACCATCGAGTTCTTTGGTGATAATGCCACCTGGATCGCGCCGAATATGGGCACCGACGTGGCACTGATGTTAGGGATTGCGCATACCCTGATGACACAAGGTAAACACGATAAAGTGTTCCTTGAAAAATACACCACCGGGTATCCGCAGTTTGAAGAGTATCTGACAGGTAAGAGCGATAATACTCCGAAGAGCGCGGCCTGGGCGGCGGAAATTACTGGCGTACCGGAAGCGCAGATAGTCAAACTCGCTGAACTGATGGCGGCGAATCGCACAATGCTGATGGCTGGCTGGGGAATTCAGCGCCAGCAATATGGTGAACAGAAACACTGGATGCTGGTGACGCTGGCGGCGATGTTAGGGCAGATTGGTACACCGGGCGGCGGTTTTGGTTTCTCTTATCATTACTCCAACGGTGGCAATCCGACGCGTGTTGGCGGCGTGCTGCCGGAAATGTCTGCGGCGATTGCCGGACAGGCCAGCGAGGCCGCTGATGATGGCGGAATGACGGCGATTCCTGTTGCCCGTATCGTCGATGCGCTGGAAAATCCTGGTGGCAAATATCAGCATAACGGTAAAGAACAAACGTATCCGAATATCAAAATGATCTGGTGGGCGGGTGGCGGTAACTTTACCCATCACCAGGATACTAATCGTCTGATCAAAGCATGGCAGAAACCGGAGATGATCGTCGTTTCTGAATGCTACTGGACCGCAGCTGCTAAACATGCAGATATCGTATTACCGATCACCACATCGTTTGAGCGCAATGACTTGACGATGACCGGTGATTACAGCAACCAGCATATTGTGCCGATGAAGCAGGCTGTTGCTCCGCAATTTGAAGCGCGTAACGATTTTGACGTATTTGCCGATCTTGCTGAATTACTGAAACCTGGCGGAAAAGAGATCTATACCGAAGGTAAAGATGAAATGGCGTGGCTGAAATTTTTCTATGATGCCGCTCAGAAAGGTGCTCGTGCGCAACGCGTGACTATGCCGATGTTTAATGCCTTCTGGCAGCAAAATAAACTGATCGAAATGCGCCGCAGCGAGAAGAACGAACAGTACGTTCGTTATGCTGATTTCCGCGCCGATCCGGTGAAAAATGCGCTGGGTACGCCAAGCGGCAAAATTGAGATTTACTCCAAAACGCTGGAAAAATTTGGCTATAAGGATTGCCCGGCACACCCAACCTGGCTTGCGCCTGATGAGTGGAAGGGTACCGCCGACGAGAAGCAGTTGCAGCTTCTGACCGCACATCCGGCACACCGTTTACATAGTCAGCTTAACTATGCGGAACTGCGTAAAAAATATGCGGTTGCAGATCGTGAACCAATCACTATTCACACCGAAGATGCTGCTCGCTTTGGTATTGCGAATGGTGATCTGGTGCGTGTGTGGAACAAACGTGGTCAGATTCTGACAGGCGCGGTGGTGACTGACGGGATCAAAAAAGGCGTGGTATGCGTGCATGAAGGTGCATGGCCAGATCTGGAAAATGGCTTGTGTAAAAACGGCAGTGCGAACGTGTTAACGGCGGATATCCCCAGCTCGCAGCTGGCAAATGCCTGTGCCGGTAACTCTGCGCTGGTGTATATCGAAAAATATACGGGCAATGCGCCGAAGTTAACGGCGTTTGATCAGCCAGCTATTCAGGCATAAGAAGTGAATAGCGCCCGGAAACGGGCGCTGAGGTTATGCAAACGTAAAACTGCCTGATGCGCTATGCTTATCAGGCCTTGTATTATCCCTCCAGTGCAGAGAAAATCGGCCAGTTTTCTCTGCCTGCAGTCCGCATGCCGTATCGGGCCTTGGGTTCTAACCTGTTGCGTAGATTTATGCAGCGGACTGCCT
>NZ_SJWV01000264.1:0-3925 GCF_004352695.1 Escherichia sp. KCJ4928 | reverse complement strand
TCAGCCAGACCGCGATCGCAGACGTCAGATAAGGACCCGCTGGTCACTCACGGATGACGTGATACCACGCCGCCATGATAACGATGAAGGCTCAGATACTGGTGAAACCACCGAAACCACTGAAACCCGGCATCCCGCCGACAAGGAAAAAGCACAATGACCATCCGCTACACTGCAACACTGAACAATAAACACCTGTCCCTGACCGCCCTGTACCCTGACGGTGGTCAGGAGGTTATTGCCATCCTGCCGGTTACAGAACTGGGCGCACTGATTAACCGTAATAACAGGCTGATGCACCTGTCCTTCAGCACCCCTTTTCGTGAAATAACCGAAACACTGCTTGTTGATACCGTTGATACTGAACCTCCCGGACATCACATCGGCAGAATGCTCTCCGCGATTGACAGCTGTCTGAGCGCGGCATATGCAGAACTTCCTGCCCGGAAAACCAGCTTCATGAGAGGGCTGATATACGGTGCAGGATTAGTGCTGGCACTTCTGACAGCGGTAACAGCCGGATATATTTTACTGAAACCGGACAGCGATTCCCCTCTCAGGGTACCTGTCACAGAATCCGTAACAGAAACAGCACCATTACACATCGACAAGGAAATTGTCCGGTCAGTAGCCCCGTCAGAGACGAAAAATGAAATCGTTCACCCGGCACCACAGGAAATGCAGGAGACATCCGCTACCCCGGCGATAACAGCAGACAAAAATACTCTGGTCGCTGAAGCCCGCCGTAATCTGGCCACTGTACTTAAACGCAACGCGGACCGGGGTATGTTCACCATTAATCTCTCCACTGGTCATGAACGCACACTCTACGCCTTCCTTGACCCCGCATGCATCAACTGCCGTCTTCTGGAGCCCGCGCTTAAGCAACTGGCCCGGGAATTCAGCGTGGTGATTTATCCGGTCTCCGTAATCGGCGGAGAGGCCAGCACAAACCGGACTGCGCCACTGCTGTGTGAACCGGACGCACAAAAACGGGCGACCGGATGGCATCAGCTGTATTCCGCAGACGGTGGTATGGCACCCACCGGCGATGCACCGGCTGCACCGGATGAAAAGTGTCTGACCGCTGCTCGTGCTGCCATCGATGTCAATAACCAGGCTTTCCGCCAGTTCGGTTTTGGCGGTACCCCATGGGTGTTATCCGATACCGGCTGGCACCTGCCGTCCGGCATCCTGAAAGACGCCACTACCGTCAGCCTGTTCCTGAAAGCCACAGATACCGAGGATAATCACAATGAGCCAGCATCACGTTAATCCTGACCTCATACACCGCACGGCCTGGGGAAACCCGCTGTGGAATGCACTGCACAACCTGAACATCATTGGTCTGTGTCTGGCCGGCAGTATCATTACGGCCCTGATATGGCCACTGGCCCTTCCTGTCTGTCTGCTGTTCACCCTGGTCACCTCCGTGATATTCACGCTGCAACGCTGGCGATGCCCCCTGCGTATGCCCATGACGCTCAGCCTTGATGACCCCTCCCAGGACAGAAAGGTCAGGCGAAGCCTCTTCAGCTTCTGGCCCACCCTGTTTCAGTATGAAGCAGATGAAACATCCCCCGCACGGGGGATTTTTTATGTCGGTTACCGCCGTATCAATGATATCGGTCGTGAGCTCTGGCTGAGCATGGATGACCTCACCCGGCATGTCATGTTTTTTGCCACCACCGGTGGCGGTAAAACAGAAACCACCTTTGCCTGGCTGCTCAACCCGCTCAGCTGGGGAAGAGGCTTTACCTTTGTTGACGGAAAGGCACAGAACGATACCACGAGGACAATCTGGTATCTCTCCCGACGTTTTGGCCGGGAGGATGATATCGAGGTCATCAACTTCATGAACGGCGGAAAATCCCGCAGTGAAATCATTCAGAGCGGCGAAAAATCCCGCCCACAGTCAAACACCTGGAACCCGTTCGCATTCAGCACAGAAGCCTTCACCGCCGAAACCATGCAGTCCATGCTTCCCCAGAACGTTCAGGGGGGAGAATGGCAGTCACGGGCGATAGCCATGAACAAAGCCCTGGTCTTTGGCACAAAATTCTGGTGCGTCCGGGAAAGAAAAACCATGTCCCTGCAGATGTTACGGGAGCATATGACGCTGGAAGGTATGGCAAAACTCTATTGCCGTGGGCTTGATGACCAGTGGCCGGAAGAAGCCATCGCACCACTGAGAAATTACCTGCAGGACGTTCCGGGATTCGATATGTCACTGGTGAGAACGCCGTCAGCATGGACTGAGGAGCCCCGTAAACAGCATGCTTATCTCTCCGGTCAGTTCTCGGAAACGTTCACAACCTTTGCCGAAACCTTCGGGGACGTCTTTGCGGCAGATGCCGGCGACATCGATATTCGCGACAGTATTCACAGCGACCGCATTCTGATTGTGATGATCCCTGCACTGGACACATCGGCCCATACCACGTCGGCACTCGGTCGTATGTTCGTCACCCAGCAGAGCATGATCCTCGCCCGTGACCTGGGCTACCGCCTGGAAGGCACAGATGCACAGACCCTGGAAGTCAAAAAATACAAAGGCAGCTTCCCCTATATCTGTATCCTTGACGAAGTCGGTGCCTACTACACAGACCGCATTGCTGTGGAGGCCACCCAGGTACGTTCACTGGAGTTTTCCCTGATAATGATGGCGCAGGATCAGGAGCGAATTGAAGGGCAGACCTCCGCCACCAACACCGCCACACTGATGCAGAACGCCGGCACCAAATTCGCCGGACGCATTGTCAGTGACGACAAAACGGCAAGAACGGTGAAAAATGCCGCCGGTGAAGAGGCTCGGGCCAGAATGGGCAGCCTGCAGCGCCACGATGGTGTGATGGGTGAGTCCTGGGTGGACGGTAACCAGATCACCATCCAGATGGAAAGCAAAATCGACGTGCAGGATTTGATCAGACTGAATGCCGGTGAATTCTTTACCGTTTTCCAGGGGGATGTGGTGCCGTCAGCCTCTGTGTATATTCCGGACAGCGAGAAAAGTTGCGACAGTGATCCGGTGGTCATCAACCGCTATATTTCCGTTGAAGCCCCCCGGCTGGAGCGTCTCCGCCGTCTCGTCCCCAGGACAGTGCAGCGCAGGCTCCCCACACCGGAGCATGTCAGCAGCATCATCGGTGTACTGACAGCAAAACCATCCCGTAAACGTCGTAAAAACCGTACAGAGCCTTACCGTATCATTGATACATTCCAGCGCCGGTTGGCAACAGCGCAGACATCACTGGATCTGCTTCCGCAATATGATACAGATATCGAATCCCGGGCAAACGAACTGTGGAAAAAGGCTGTGCACACTATCAATAACACAACCAGGGAAGAACGCCGGGTATGTTATATCACACTGAATCGTCCTGAAGAGGAACACTCCGGTCCTGAAGATATACCTTCAGTGAAGGCGATTCTGAATACTCTGCTCCCCCTGGAGATGCTGTTACCTGTACCGGATCTAACTGCATCCCCGCCCCATAAAAAAAATGTCGCTCAGACACCATCAGGTGGAAAACAAGAGAGTCGTAAAAAAAGATTCTGATAACACCTGTATGGCTGATTTTAATAACAACCTTAATAACAACCTTTACGCGATTATTAATCTCCTCCGCTCACCATAGTAAGCGGAGGATTCAGGATTTCAATCCATCATCAGAGGTACAATAAATGTGTATTAGTAGCCCGGAAACAAACTCATGGTCTGTTATTTATCGTAAAAATTCCGGAGAAGATATCAATATCACTTCCCTGACGTTTAAAAATAGTCTTCTGGCAGCCCGGTGGATTTGCCCCTATATTTCCAGACATCTGTTATCACTTAACCCATTACAAGCCCGCTGCCGCAGATATTCCCGTGGCGAGCGATAACCCAGCGCACTATGCGGATGCCATTCGTTATAATGCTCGA
>NZ_SJWV01000263.1:0-3939 GCF_004352695.1 Escherichia sp. KCJ4928 | reverse complement strand
ATTCCGCAGGAACTGGCGACTGCCGCATCAATGACTGAAAACGGTCATCGTCGGGATATGCACCCTGCCGAACAGATTGCCGGATTCCGTGCAATGGCGCAGGAAGGCAAAACACCTGCACAAATCGGTGATTTGCTGGGCTATTCACCCCGCCACGTTCAGCGAATGCTGAAACTGGCAGACCTTGCGCCTGTCATCCTCGATGCGCTGGCAGAAGACCGCATCACCACAGAACACTGTCAGGCGCTGGCGCTGGAGAACGACACCGCGCGTCAGGTGCAGGTGTTTGAAGCCGCCTGCCAGTCGGGATGGGGTGGAAAACCGGAAGTGCAGACCATTCGTCGTCTGGTGACCGAAAGTGAAGTGGCGGTGGCGGGGAACAGTAAATTCCGCTTCGTGGGGGCTGATGCCTTCTCGCCAGACGAACTGCGCACTGATTTGTTCAGCGATGACGAGGGCGGTTATGTCGACCGCGTGGCGCTCGATGCCGCCCTGCTGGAAAAACTCCAGGCTGTCGCTGAACACCTTCGGGAAGCCGAAGGCTGGGAATGGTGCGCCGGACGTATGGAGCCTGTCGGTGAGTGCCGTGAGGATGCCGGAACATACCGCTGTCTGCCGGAGCCGGAAGCGGTGCTGACGGAGGCGGAAGAAGAACGCCTGAACGAACTGATGGCACGTTACGACGCACTGGAAAACCAGTGTGAGGAATCCGACCTGCTGGCAGCAGAAATGAAGCTGATGCGCTGCATGGCGAAGGTCAGGGCGTGGACGCCGGAGATGCGTGCCGGAAGCGGTGTGGTGGTGTCCTGGCGTTATGGCAACGTGTGTGTCCAGCGTGGTGTGCAGTTGCGCAGCGAGGATGACGCGGCTGCCGACGCTGACCGCACGGAACAGGTGCAGGAGAAAGCGTCAGTGGAGGAAATCAGTCTGCCGCTGCTGACGAAAATGTCTTCCGAACGCACGCTGGCAGTCCAGGCGGCACTCATGCAGCAACCGGACAAATCTCTGGCACTGCTGGCATGGACGCTCTGCCTGAATATGTTTGGCAGCGGAGCGTACAGTAAACCAGCACAAATCAGCCTGGAATGTGAACATTATTCGTTGACCAGCGATGCGCCATCGGGGAAGGACGGTGCCGCATTCATGGCGCTGATGGCAGAAAAAGCCCGTCTTGCTGCCCTGTTACCGGAGGGATGGTCACGGGACATGACGACATTCCTGTCACTCAGTCAGGAGGTGCTGTTATCCCTGCTCAGTTTCTGCACCGCATGCAGCCTTAACGGTGTCCAGACCCGTGAGTGTGGTCACACGTCACGCAGTCCGCTTGACTCGCTGGAAACCGCTATCGGATTCCACATGCGCGACTGGTGGCAGCCGACGAAAGCAAACTTCTTCGGACACCTGAAAAAGCCGCAGATTATCGCAGCCCTGAATGATGCCGGACTGTCCGGTGCCGCACGGGACGCAGAGAAGATGAAGAAAGGCGATGCCGCTGAACATGCAGAGTTCCATATGAAAGACAACCGCTGGGTGCCTGGCTGGATGTGTACACCACGTCCACAGGCAGAGACGGAAACCACGGAGTACCGTGACGACCAGGCAGAAGCCGCCTGACCGCCAGTCATAAACCATTTATCACGCCGCCCTGCCGGAGACGGGGCGGCAGCAAGGGAGATACCGTGATGAAAACTGAACTGACCCTGAATGTATTACAGACCATGAACGCACAGGAATATGAAGATATCCGGGCTGCCGGAAGTGATGAACGCCGTGAGCTGACTCACGCCGTGATGCGGGAGCTGGATGCGCCGGATAACTGGACGATGAACGGCGAGTACGGCAGCGAGTTTGGCGGCTTTTTCCCCGTCCAGGTCCGTTTCACGCCTGCCCACGAACGTTTTCACCTGGCGTTATGTTCACCGGGCGATGTCTCTCAGGTCTGGGTGCTGGTTCTGGTGAATGCCGGTGGTGAGCCGTTTGCGGTGGTTCAGGTACAGCGGCGGTTTGCACCGGAAGCCGTCAGCCATTCACTGGCACTGGCGGCGTCACTGGACGCGCAGGGGTACAGCGTCAGTGACATCATCCATATCCTGATGGCGGAAGGAGGTCAGGCATGAGCGCACGTTCACAGGCACTGGTTCCTCTCAGCACAGAGCAACAGGCCGCATGGCGGGCGGTGGCGGAGACCGAAAAACGCCGCCATCAGGGTAACACGCTGGCTGAATATCCGTATGCGGGGGCATTTTTCCGCTGTCTGAACGGAAGCCGCAGGATATCGCTGTCTGACCTGCGATTTTTCATGCCGTCCCTGACCGCAGAAGAACTGCACGGCAACCGTCTTCAGTGGCTGTATGCCATCGATGTGCTGATTGAAACACAGGGCGAGGTCTGCCTCCTTCCCCTTCCCGGTGATGCAGCAGAGCGGTTGTTTCCGTCGGTGCGGTTTCGTGTCAGGGAGCGCAGTCGCCATAAATCCGCGCTGGTCATGCAGAAGTACAGCCGCCAGCAGGCGAGGGAGGCAGAGCAGAAAGCCCGTGCGTACCAGGCGCTGGTCGCTCAGGCTGAAATCGAACTGGCATTCCATTCGCCGGAAACAGTCGGAAGCTGGTATGCACGCTGGAGTGACCGGGTGGCAGAGCATGACCTGGAAACCCTGTTCTGGCAGTGGGGTGAGCGTTTTCCGTCACTGGCCGGAATGGAACGCTGGCAGTGGCAGGATATGCCATTCTGGCAGGTCATCGCAGAGGCAGGTATGGCGGCAAGGGAGGCCGGTCATGCCGTCCGTGAGATGGAGCGGTGGATGGTGCCGAACAAACTCCGGGAGGCGGCGTGAAGTGGCGTTACTCATTGCGCTGGAAATTGCCTTCTCCCTGTCCTGGCAAGCATGAACTGGTTTCAGAAGTGGTGGAGGCGGGGCAGCCTGCACCGGCATCCGTTATGTCACGCTGGGTTGCCGGAGCAGGGTATGCGGTCTGTCTGGATTTTATTTCTGACCGCCCGGTGCGCCGCTGGAGCGAAGAACGTAAGGCTGCGGTACGGCGGCGGAATCTGGAGAAACGTATCAACAGGCATGCACCACTGTTTGCGGATGAACTGATTGCCCGTGAACTGGCTGAACGACCGGATTATTTTCAGGGAAAGTGAGTGTGGTCAGTGCGCAGGTATATGGGCTATGATGTGCCCGGCGCTTGAGGCTTTCTGCCTCATGACGTGAAGGTGGTTTGTTACCGTGTTGTGTGGCAGAAGGACAAAAGCCCCGTAGTTAATTTTTCATTAACCCACGAGGCCCCTGCATGCTTAGACAACATCAGGATAGCCTCTTACCGCGCTTTGCGCAAGGAGAAGAAGGCCATGAAACTACCGGGAAACGCCCTTATCTGGTGCGTATTAATCGTGTGCTGCACGTTGTTGATATTCACACTCCTGACCCGGAATCGCCTGTGCGAAGTCCGGCTGAAGGACGGATACAGGGAAGTTACGGCAACAATGGCTTACGAATCCGGCGGTAAGTAGCAACCTGGAGGCGGGCGCAGGCCCGCCTTTTCAGGGCTGATGCTGGTCTGACTGCACTGAAGCGCCTTTATAAAGGGGCTGCTGGTTCGCCGGTGGCCCCTTTCTCCTTGCTGACATTGTAGCAGCGTGAACAACCAGACTGCCAGGAAGGCGGTTTCCCTCAGGGAACGGGAATGAACGTGCGCCTGCGGCGCCCGTTCTTTTCCCCCGCCTTCTCTGTTTATGACCTGTCAGAAATCACATCACCTTCCCTTTGATTATTCTCTTTTTCCTCCTGTTCTGATTACTGTTACTGCTGCCCTGATTATTGTCTGTTTTGTTGTTCTCCTGCTTATGCCTTTTCCGGGCGTCCCCCTGGCGGGGCGGGCTGTCGTGAACGGAGCCAGCGGAGCTGTCTCCGCCCTGGCGGGCTTCCATCCCTGACGC
>NZ_SJWV01000262.1:0-3952 GCF_004352695.1 Escherichia sp. KCJ4928 | reverse complement strand
GCCCATACAGGTAATGCACTAAAACCTATAATAAATATAATTACAATTAATAAGTAGCGCATATTATTTATCTCGTTTGGCTACGGAAACATTACAAGAGTTATTAACCGTCGGGCAGTTTATTTCATAAAAACTTAATCCACCAAAATCATTGATATAACCAACCTGAAAAGCTGACGGAACATTTTTAAACTGCGTATCTGCATGGCTATAAGGGGTTACCATTAAACTTTGCGTTTGTGGCAACATTGTGATTCCGTTTGTTCCGATATAACCCAGCGTAACGTGATAAGGCATCTTATTGTTAAAGCGGATCGAACCATCATTTCTACGGATGATTTCAACTTTTTCGTAAGACATTACCCCATCATCTTCTAATTCAATAGCTTTTGGTCGCCAGAATAGTTTCAATGCGTGCTGCATAGTGACTTGCATCACATTTTTTTTATCTGTTTTTGGCGGTATTTCTCGCACGTTAAAATAGAAGAGCGTTTCTCTGTCATTAGGCAGTTGAGCAATTTTTTCCTGACTTATCATTCTTATTTGAATTTGCTCACTGGGATTTAAACGTACCATAGGGGGAACCGTGACAATAAAGTCACGTGATTTATTGCCTTTCGTATCTTCTATCCATGTTTGCGCCAGATAGGGTAGATTTTTGCTTTGATTAGTAAGTTTTAATGCTTCCCCTTTATCTGACTCATTCATTATGATACGGGTACGGTCCGGGATGATGGCACCCCAGGCAATGCTGCTCATGCAGGCGAGTAATACTCCTGCTGCAATGAGATTCTTTGTGTTTAAGTAGCGCATTAGTTTCATCCTGAATTAATTTTGGCTAATACACGGTAAAATAACCGTTCCGGTGGTTAAGTTGCTGCTATTGGGTGGTTGAATAAAACAGGATTTATCACCCCAGCGTAAAGTAAGTTTGCTGTCATCCTGAATGCCGTTGAGGTATACAAAGCCGCCATCAGCAACCAGTCCTAATTCTTTATGGCTGGTTTTATCTTTTACGCTAATCCCCAGTGGTGGGTGACTACCATCTGCCAGGCGAATAACCCCCATGATTTGATAGCCCTTGCGGGTATCAAGTTTGGCGTAGCCAATAGCACCTTCGGTTAAGGTGGTGGTGATAACCGAGTTTTCGATATCCACATTTTCTGGAAGATTTCGGGTATCAACGCTTAATGATGTTGTTATGTAACTGCTGACTGATGGAATAACTCCGATGCCATACCGATTAGTTACCGCGCGTTTATTGTTCAACGGAATATCTTCTGCACCATCTGCGTCGATCATAAAACGCGAGTCAGCACTACCACTATAGTCATGGAAAGCGGCTCCGTGACGAGTCGCCGTGAATGAACCATTCCAACTGGCATTCAGAGAATAATAACTGTCTCGCTGTGATGTCCCGGAGAGATAGAGACGACCGTTCTCGGTATTATGCTGATAACTGGCGCGTAGTGACGCTTTCATATCTTTGAATTCATCATTGTCGCCTGAAGCAGAAACGCTCCAGGAATTATTTCGATCGGAAGAGTCATACCACGAAGCAGTATGCGAAATCTTGTTATCCTGATTTCGTTGCATACCATAGCTCAATGTTCTACTGGTTCCCCAGGGAATCGAAATATTTAGGTACAGTTGATCCTGGTTGTCTTCTTCCCAGTTTATTCGGCTAAATGTTAGAGAAGTGGAGACGTTTTTTAATGGCCCGATATCAAAATCGCGGCTAAGTGATAATGAATAATTCACATTACTGCTGGCGTCCCAGTAAGTATTACGAGCCAAACTTACGTATGTATTTAACCTTAATGATTCAAGATACTGGTTAAACGTGACAATATAACTCTCTTTTTCATTCTGATAATTCGTGTAATGGTTAGTGTCATTGATATATTCATTCATTGTCACAAAGTTTTTATCAGAGAAACGGTAACCAGCGAAAGTGAGCTGGCTACCGGTAGATTCAAAACGTTTTGAATAGTTAGCGCGGTAGCTATAACCCGTTTCTTTATCCTGATTATGCAACTGAGCATCAGATCGTGTGACATCAAAAGATAATGAACCCAATGAGTTAAGGTTAAAGCCAACGCCGGCAGCCAGAGATTGATAATCACGGTTTGTTAAAACTGAACCACCATACAGGGATACATTGTTCAGCCAACCCCATGAGAATTCACCAGTCCAGAAGAAGGGTTGTTGTAAGGAATCACCACCAACGCTGGTCGGTTTACCCATAGCAGTGGTGTAGCGAATCTGCCCTTTACGCGTCAGATAAGGAATACTATTAGATGCAACTTGCCATTGCGTGACTTGCCCGTCCTCTTCTTCAACCTTGACGTCCAGTTGCCCCTGTAATGTATTGAATAAATTAGTAATAGCAAATGGGCCAGGAGGAACATTTTCTTGATAAATAATACGGTTGTTCTGTGAGACAGTGACCTTTGCATTCGTTTGTGCAACACCCGTGATTTGCGGTGCGTAACCACGTAGATCAGGCGGCAACATATTCTCATCGCTTTTCAACGAAACGCCAGAAAAATGGAAAGAGTCGAAAATAGAGGATTCAGTATCGTATTGACCTATAGTTAGTTTTGCATTAATTGCTGGGATTGGGCGAAACAAATAAATACGCGGAAAATCCAGGTTGTTCGCCTGGCTTTTGCCATTGTTAAATGACTGATCGTACTGGTAATCAGTACGCAGGCGCCAGGCCCCAAGATTAACCCCAGCCTGCCCATAGGAACTTATATTTTGTGAATTATCGCCCTGATGTGGTGCATAATGAGAGGCATATAAATTGTAGTCAAGAAATGCCCCAGCAATACCATGATCCCAAAGTTCAGGAGGCGTCCAGTTTGCATCTTTGTATTTTAACCATGCCTGAGGTGCAGATATGGATAATTGCATTTTCCCTTTATCGAGATAAGTTGTAATTTGTTTTTCTTTTTCGATAGGGTAACAACCATCGATCAGGTTTTGCTGAGCCTCTTCAATAATCTCATCAGTAAAGCCTAATAATGTTAATTGCTCTGGAGTCAGACAAACTGCAGTTTGGTTATCAATTAATACCCATTGCAGGTCCAGATGGATTGGCGTCCTTTTATTATTAATAAGAGCGTTTAATGAGTATTTACCTACGGGTAATTGGCCATCAGTTTCAAATTGGGAAAGGTTAACGTTTTCACGATCTTCGGCTTCGATTAAATCTTTGTTGAATTCAACGGCATAAGCTGACGCACAACCAATGATGAGAACGGATAATGAACAATAAATATTTTTAATCAATTCGCTTATTGTGGTTAATTTTAATTTTTTATACATCTGTTCCACTTATCATTAATCCGTTAATGATGTGGCCGGGCGAACCCGGCCTAATGTGATTACTCGTAAGCAATCTTATAGTCAGCCTGAGCGTAAACGTTGCCCGGGGTAGCATCTTTGCTTGGGGATTCCATACGAGCTTTGAAGTTCAGTTCCTGATAGCTGTTAGTATTGTTGAATGTAATTACTACCGGAGTACCTAAAGTCACTTCGCCGCTCTGGCTATCCAGAATACGTACGCCAACGCCTGTGGCACCACCGATTTCAGTTTCTTTGGTGTTTTTCAGCAGGTCAGTCTGACCCGTCATAGTATTCGCTGTGGTGAAAGTAACCTTCGCTTTTGAATAAGTGGTTCCACCCTGGCTCAACATGCAGTCTTGCAGGTGAATAGTGAAAGGCTCAGCCAAAGATTTCTGGTCGCTTTTCAGAACGGTATCTGCTACTTCACCCAGATTTACAGTTAAGTCTTCGTCACCTGGTTTAATTGAACATGGAGCAGAGATAACTTCACCTTTAAATTTAACAATGCCGTGACCTTCGTCAGCAAATACGTTATTGGAAAGAATCATTGCTACGCCAGCAACAAGAAGTGACTTTTTAAAAGCAGACATAATATTCC
>NZ_SJWV01000261.1:0-3964 GCF_004352695.1 Escherichia sp. KCJ4928 | reverse complement strand
ATATTATATACTTCGTTAAGATGATTGTTGTATCTCGTTAAAAAATAAAATAATTTTTCCTTGATTGCATTTTGTCATCAAAAAAGACTTGGTTTTTCTTTTTTGACTATTCCCATCGCAGAAAACGACGCATCATCTTTAATCGATGCGCGGAAATATTTAACTTGAACAAGCGGAAATAAATGAGCAGCTATTCAGATTATTCTTTATGTTGGGTCTATTAAGGTTATGTTAATTGTAGCTTTGCTATGCTAGTAGTAGATTTTTGATAAATGTTTTATGGTCACAAATGAACGTGAGTAAATATGTCGCTATCTTTTCCTTTGTTTTTATTCAGTTAATCAGCGTTGGTAAAGTTTTTGCTAACGCAGATGAGTGGATGACAACGTTTAGAGAAAATATTGCACAAACCTGGCAACAGCCTGAACATTATGATTTATATATTCCTGCCATCACCTGGCATGCACGTTTCGCTTACGACAAAGAAAAAACCGATCGCTATAACGAGCGACCGTGGGGTGGCGGTTTTGGCCTGTCGCGTTGGGATGAAAAAGGAAACTGGCATGGCCTGTATGCCATGGCATTTAAGGACTCGAGGAACAAATGGGAACCGATTGCCGGATACGGATGGGAAAGTACCTGGCGACCGCTGGCGGATGAAAATTTTCATTTAGGTCTGGGATTCACCGCTGGCGTAACGGCACGCGATAACTGGAATTACATCCCTCTCCCGGTTCTACTGCCATTGGCCTCCGTGGGTTATGGCCCAGTGACTTTTCAGATGACCTACATTCCGGGTACCTACAACAATGGCAATGTGTACTTTGCCTGGATGCGCTTTCAGTTTTGAGACAAATGAAGTTTTAGTAACTTCTTTAAAATCAATAGCTAAAATAAGTAACATCAAAAATAACGCGACTTTTATCACTTTTTAGTAAAGTTGCACTGGACAAAGCGTACCACAATTGGTGTACTGGTAACCGACACAGCATTTGTGTCTATTTTTCATGTAAAGGTAATTTTGATGTCTAAGATTAAAGGTAACGTTAAGTGGTTTAATGAGTCCAAAGGATTCGGTTTCATTACTCCGGAAGACGGCAGCAAAGACGTGTTCGTACACTTCTCTGCAATCCAGACTAATGGTTTTAAAACTCTTGCTGAAGGTCAGCGCGTAGAGTTCGAAATCACTAACGGTGCCAAAGGCCCTTCTGCTGCAAACGTAATCGCTCTGTAAGATACGTCAGCAAGAATTCAAAACCCGCTTAATCAGCGGGTTTTTTTTTGGTCTTTAGTGTGCGGTTGAGGCCGAAAACAGCCAGAAAGCCAGTGCTGTCATGGCAAAAGACCCCAGAAGGTTGACGAAAACGTTCAGTAATGCCCAGCCAAAGCGACCCTCTTGTAACAAAAACACCACTTCTGCCGAAAATGTTGAGAAGGTTGTTAGACCGCCACAAAATCCGGTGGTGATTAATACTTTCCACACTGGATCAATGTTCGTCATCCTGCTGAACCATGCGAATCCCATTCCTATGATGAATGCCCCAATCAGGTTTGCTGCCAGCGTCCCCAACGGAATCGCCTGATGCAGCGGGTTAAATCGCATACTTAACAGCCATCTCGCCACGCTTCCCGTACCACCGCCAATAAAAACTGCTAAAAGAAGTTGTAACACTGCAAAATCCTGCTATTTGATTTGTATGAGTGATAAGTGTAACGCCGAATAATCGTCGTTGGCGAATTTTACGACTCTGACAGGAGGTGGCAATGCTGGTTGCCGCAGGACAGTTTGCTGTTACATCTGTGTGGGAAAAGAACGCTGAGATTTGTGCCTCGTTGATGGCGCAGGCGGCGGAAAACGACGTATCGCTGTTCGTCCTGCCGGAAGCATTGCTGGCGCGCGATGATCATGATGCAGATCTATCGGTTAAATCAGCACAGCTGCTGGAAGGCGAATTCCTCGGACGTTTACGGCGAGAAAGTAAACGTAACATGATGACGACAATTCTGACGATTCATGTTCCTTCAACGCCGGGGCGCGCATGGAATATGCTGGTGGCGCTACAGGCAGGAAACATCGTCGCCCGTTATGCCAAATTGCATCTCTATGATGCATTTGCCATTCAGGAATCACGCCGTGTTGATGCTGGTAATGAAATCGCTCCGTTACTCGAGGTGGAGGGGATGAAGGTCGGTCTGATGACCTGTTATGACTTACGCTTTCCAGAGCTGGCGCTGGCACAGGCATTACAGGGAGCTGAAATCCTGGTACTTCCTGCCGCCTGGGTTCGCGGGCCGCTCAAAGAGCATCACTGGTCAACGTTGCTTGCCGCTCGTGCGCTGGATACCACCTGTTATATGGTGGCGGCGGGGGAGTGCGGGAACAAAAATATCGGTCAAAGCCGGATTATAGATCCCTTTGGCGTCACCATTGCGGCAGCGTCAGAAATGCCTGCACTCATTATGGCGGAAGTGACGCCCGGACGTGTGCGTCAGGTGCGCGCGCAACTGCCCGTCTTAAACAACCGTCGCTTTGCGCCGCCGCAATTATTATGATGTTTTTTTACTCGGCGCTTGATTCACCTTGTTACAGATTGCTATTGTGTGCGCGCGTCGAATGACCGTTAATATTCTCTGGTTTTTAAGGCGCGTTCTGTTGCCGGTTATATGTCAAGAAGGTATCTATGGGTGAGATTAGTATTACCAAACTGCTGGTAGTTGCGGCGCTGGTCGTTCTGCTGTTTGGGACTAAGAAGTTACGTACGCTGGGCGGAGACCTTGGAGCGGCCATTAAAGGGTTCAAGAAGGCGATGAATGATGACGATGCTGCGGCGAAAAAAGGCGCAGACGTTGATCTTCAGGCTGAAAAGCTCTCTCATAAAGAGTGACGTGGCGAGCAGGACGCTCCCTCAATATCTTGTTCGATACAAAAAACCCGCTTCAAAAAGCGGGTTTTTTATCAGACAGATGTAAGTAATTATTACAGGATTACTTAACTTCCATCCCTTTCGCCTGCAAATCGGCGTGGTAAGAAGAGCGGACAAACGGACCGCATGCAGCATGGGTAAAGCCCATCGCCAGCGCTTCGGCTTTCATTTCGTCGAACTCATCCGGGCTAACGTAACGTTGAACCGGCAGGTGATGGCGGCTTGGCTGCAAATATTGCCCCAGCGTTAACATCGTCACACCATGACGGCGCAGGTCGCGCATTACCTCAATAATTTCTTCATTGGTTTCACCCAGTCCCACCATCAGACCAGACTTGGTCGGGATTTCCGGATGCGCTTCTTTAAAGCGTTCCAGCAGCTTCAGCGACCAGTTGTAATCTGCACCAGGCCGTACCTGACGGTAAATACGCGGTACGTTTTCCAGGTTATGGTTGAACACATCTGGTGGCGTTGCAGTCAGAATATCCAGAGCACGATCCATACGACCACGGAAATCCGGCACCAGAGTTTCAATTTTGATTTGCGGGCTTTTTTCCCGAATGGCAGTAATGCAATCCGCAAAGTGCTGGGCACCGCCATCGCGCAGGTCATCACGGTCAACGGAGGTGATAACCACATAACGCAGCGCCATATCGGCAATGGTCTGCGCCAGTTTCACTGGTTCATTGGCATCAGGAGCTACCGGGCGACCGTGGGCAACATCACAGAACGGACAACGGCGGGTACAAATAGCGCCGAGGATCATAAACGTTGCTGTGCCGTGGTTGAAGCATTCCGCCAGGTTAGGGCAGGAGGCTTCCTCGCAGACAGAATGCAGGCCATTTTTGCGCATTGCGGCTTTGATGCCCTGGATACGTGTAGAGTCCGCTGGAAGCTTGATTTTCATCCATTCCGGCTTGCGCAGCAGGGCTTCGCGCTCTGTTGCCACGTTTTTAACCGGGATAAGGGCCATCTTATCGGCATCGCGGTATTTAACACCGCGTTCCATCACAATGGGTTTACTCATAGCGTGCGTGTTC
>NZ_SJWV01000260.1:0-3968 GCF_004352695.1 Escherichia sp. KCJ4928 | reverse complement strand
ACCTTAAGGCATTTATCGCTTTTCCGTCATCACTTTATCCCGACGATCCAAACTGGATACCCCCTTTATTCATAGAACGCAACGAGCATTTGTCTGCGAAAAATCCGGGGACGGACCATATCATCTGGCAGGCGTGGGTGGCAAAAAAAGCGGGGCAGATAGTTGGGCGTATTACCGCGCAAATAGATACCTTGCACCGTGAGCGTTACGGTGAAGATACCGGTCATTTCGGCATGATTGACGCCATTGATGATCCGCAGGTTTTTGCCGCGTTGTTTGGCGCAGCGGAAGCGTGGTTGAAGTCACAAGGTGCAAGTAAGATCAGCGGTCCTTTCAGCCTGAATATCAATCAGGAAAGCGGATTACTGATTGAAGGTTTTGACACACCACCCTGTGCGATGATGCCACACGGCAAACCGTGGTATGCCGCGCATATTGAACAACTGGGTTATCACAAAGGCATTGATTTACTGGCGTGGTGGATGCAGCGAACCGATCTCACTTTCTCTCCGGCGCTAAAAAAACTGATGGATCAGGTGCGCAAAAAGGTGACCATTCGCTGCATCAATCGTCAGCGGTTTGCCGAAGAAATGCAGATCCTGCGTGAGATTTTCAACTCTGGCTGGCAGCACAACTGGGGATTTGTGCCGTTTACCGAACATGAATTCGCGACCATGGGCGATCAACTTAAATATCTGGTGCCGGACGATATGATCTATATCGCTGAGATTGATTCTGCACCCTGCGCGTTTATTGTCGGCTTGCCGAACATCAACGAGGCGATTGCCGATCTGAACGGATCGCTCTTTCCCTTCGGCTGGGCAAAATTGCTGTGGCGTTTGAAAGTCAGCGGTGTGCGAACTGCGCGAGTACCGCTGATGGGCGTGCGCGACGAGTATCAGTTCAGCCGCATCGGCCCGGTGATTGCGCTGTTATTGATTGAAGCCTTACGCGATCCGTTTGCCCGCCGGAAGATCGATGCGCTGGAGATGTCATGGATCCTCGAAACCAATACAGGCATGAATAACATGCTGGAACGCATTGGGGCGGAGCCGTACAAGCGTTACCGATTGTATGAAAAGCAGATTTAATACCAGCTAACTCAGGTTCATCTCCAGCGGCACCGCCGAGCGAATCAAATGGTGGCCTTCCAGCTCGATATCGTGGAGATTCTTTTTCACGGTCCGCACATGATCGCGTGCTGCGCGCTGGGCGACGTGCGGCAGCCGCTGCAACACCGCGTTGTAGATCCTCGCATGCTGGCGATCGATCTGCTTTTTTTGCTGTGGTCGATGGTAGAGATTATTTACGCTGGCAAACACTGAATTAAACATCAGATCGGTCAATGATTGCAGCGTAAACACCAGCACCTGATTGTGAGAAGCCTGACAAATGGCGAGATGGAAAGCGTGATCCAACTGCGCATGTTCGATCAGCGAAATCTCTTTGTTGTTCTCACTGGCGGCGAGCATTTTTTCATAACAGCGGGTTATCACAACAAAATCAGCCTGCGTTCCCAGCGTTGCCGCCAGCCTTGCCGATTCGCCCTCCAGTAATGCGCGAACGTCGAGCAGATCGTACAGCGTTCGCGGCTGCGTACTGAACAGATGGATCAGCGGGCTGGTGTCCTGCACCCGATTAAGCCGTGCGACACGAGAATCGCGACCCTGCGCCGTTTCAATAATCCCGCGCCCGCGCAGCACGGTCAGCCCTTCACGCAGTGCGGAGCGTGAGAAGCCGAGCTTTTCACACAGTCGACGTTCCGAGGGAAGTGGCTGACCGACCTTCAGTACGCCGTCGATAATTAACCGTTCGATACTCTCTGCAACCACTTCGCAAATAGGGCGACGTTCATCTTTCATTCCCGGACCTCGTGCACAGGTAGGACCAATTTTTCTGTTCTTAACTCGCAAAACACGCACATCACGTAAGTGATTATGTTACATCAATTTAACATTGAGTTAACCAAGGCAAGGTCACAGAGCTGGAAAAAAAATGGTCTGACCGGTAGCTAAAGAGATAGACGAAAACGAAAAGCCCGCTTAATAACTGTTCACAGAAGCAGCGCGCAAAAATCAGCTGCCACACAACACAACAAAGCGAAGCCTACTCATGAGCATCTTGTACGAAGAGCGTCTTGATGGCGCTTTACCCGATGTCGACCGCACATCGGTACTGATGGCACTGCGTGAGCATGTCCCTGGACTTGAGATCCTGCATACCGATGAGGAGATCATTCCTTACGAGTGTGACGGGTTGAGCGCGTATCGCACGCGTCCATTACTGGTTGTTCTGCCTAAGCAAATGGAACAGGTGACAGCGATTCTGGCTGTCTGCCATCGCCTGCGTGTACCGGTGGTGACCCGTGGTGCAGGCACCGGGCTTTCTGGTGGCGCGCTGCCGCTGGAAAAAGGTGTGTTGTTGGTGATGGCGCGCTTTAAAGAGATCCTCGACATTAACCCCGTTGGTCGCCGCGCGCGCGTGCAGCCTGGAGTGCGTAACCTGGCGATCTCCCAGGCCGTTGCGCCGCATAATCTCTACTACGCACCGGACCCTTCCTCACAAATAGCCTGTTCAATTGGCGGCAATGTGGCGGAAAATGCCGGTGGCGTCCACTGCCTGAAATATGGTCTGACCGTACATAACCTGCTGAAAATTGAAGTGCAAACGCTGGACGGCGAGGCGCTGACGCTGGGATCGGACGCGCTGGATTCACCTGGTTTTGACCTGCTGGCGCTGTTCACCGGATCGGAAGGTATGCTCGGCGTGACCACCGAAGTGACGGTAAAACTGCTGCCGAAGCCGCCCGTGGCGCGGGTTCTGTTAGCCAGCTTTGACTCGGTAGAAAAAGCCGGACTTGCAGTTGGTGACATCATCGCCAATGGCATTATCCCCGGCGGGCTGGAGATGATGGATAACCTGTCGATCCGCGCGGCGGAAGATTTTATTCATGCCGGTTATCCCGTCGACGCCGAAGCGATTTTGTTATGCGAGCTGGACGGCGTGGAGTCTGACGTACAGGAAGACTGCGAGCGGGTTAACGACATCTTGTTGAAAGCGGGCGCGACTGACGTCCGTCTGGCACAGGACGAAGCAGAGCGCGTACGTTTCTGGGCCGGTCGCAAAAATGCGTTCCCGGCGGTAGGACGTATCTCCCCGGATTACTACTGCATGGATGGCACCATCCCGCGTCGCGCCCTGCCTGGCGTACTGGAAGGCATTGCCCGTTTATCGCAGCAATATGATTTACGTGTTGCCAACGTCTTTCATGCCGGAGATGGCAACATGCACCCGTTAATCCTTTTCGATGCCAACGAACCCGGTGAATTTGCCCGCGCGGAAGAGCTGGGTGGGAAGATCCTCGAACTCTGCGTTGAAGTTGGCGGCAGCATCAGTGGGGAACATGGCATCGGGCGAGAAAAAATCAATCAAATGTGCGCCCAGTTCAACAGCGATGAAATCACGACCTTCCATGCGGTCAAGGCGGCGTTTGACCCCGATGGTTTGCTGAACCCTGGGAAAAACATTCCCACGCTACACCGCTGTGCTGAATTTGGTGCCATGCATGTGCATCACGGTCATTTACCTTTCCCTGAACTGGAGCGTTTCTGATGCTACGCGAGTGTGATTACAGCCAGGCGCTGCTGGAGCAGGTGAATCAGGCAATTAGCGATAAAACGCCGCTGGTGATTCAGGGCAGCAATAGCAAAGCCTTTTTAGGTCGCCCTGTCACCGGGCAAACGCTGGATGTGCGTTGTCATCGCGGCATTGTTAATTACGACCCGACCGAGCTGGTGATAACCGCGCGTGCCGGAACGCCGCTGGTGGCGATTGAAGCGGCGCTGGAGAGCGCCGGGCAAATGCTCCCCTGCGAGCCGCCGCATTATGGTGAAGAAGCCACCTGGGGCGGGATGGTCGCCTGCGGGCTGGCGGGGCCGCGTCGCCCGTGGAGCGGTTCGGTCCGCGAT
>NZ_SJWV01000025.1:0-38229 GCF_004352695.1 Escherichia sp. KCJ4928 | reverse complement strand
AATCCGGTAGCGGCGTAAAAATCGCGGAAGGGATGAAAAAAACAGCGCCTGACGGCGCTGTGTCTGGCATGCCTGCAATCCGGGAAACCGGACCAGGAAAAAACTTGCAGGCCATAACAGTATCTACATTAATTCTGCAATAGATTGAATTAGCAAGGGTTTGTAGGCCGGATAAGGCATTCAAGCCGCATCCGGCAGTAATACCAGACCTTTACGGCTTGCGCGCAATCAGCACCGCGCGTTTAGGCGCAGGATAACCTTCAACTGTCTTACTCGGATCATGTGGGTCGAGGAAATCGGACAGAGATTCGGTAACCATCCATTCAGTGCGTCGCTGCTCTTCAGTAGTGGTAACGCACACATCCACAATGCGGATATCTACAAAACCACACTTCTTCAGCCAGTTTTTCAGCGCCAGCGCGGAAGGGATGAAATAGACATTACGCATTTGCGCGTAACGATCGCCTGGTACCAGCACCGTGTTCTCATCGCCATCAATAACCAGCGTTTCCAGCACCAGTTCACCCTCATTCACCAGTTGATCTTTCAACTGCCAGAGATGCTCCAGCGGCGAACGGCGATGGTAAAGCACGCCCATCGAAAAGACGGTATCAAAGGCTTTCAGTGCCGGAAGCTGTTCAATACCTAACGGTAACAAATGTGCGCGCTGATCGTTACCCAGTAGTTTACGCACCGCTTCAAACTGGCACAGAAACAGTTGCGTAGGGTCGATCCCCACCGCGAGGTGCGCGCCTGCGCCAATCATGCGCCACATGTGATAACCGCTGCCGCAGCCGACATCCAGAATGGTGCGTCCGGTTAAATCAGAAAGATGGGGCAGAACACGATCCCATTTCCAGTCGGAACGCCATTCGGTATCGATGTTGACGCCATACAGTGAGAACGGCCCTTTGCGCCATGGCATCAGGTTCCGCATAAGCGTTTCAATGCGTTTAATTTGCCCGGTGCTCAGTGGCTCTTCGCTTTCGGCGGTTACGCTATGCAATAAATCCAGACGATACGGTTTAATTTCAGGCAGAAATTCCACCGCGTTGGACCACTGCTTAAACAGCCCGTGCTGCTGCTCGCGCTGCCAGTTAGCAATCTGCGCGGGCAGCGTTTCGAGCCAGTGTGAAAGATGATTTTTGGCAATCAGAGAATAAAAGTTACCAAAGTCGATCATGCAGCGTCCTCTGCTTTTAATGCCACCAGTGAACCAAAGTTAAAGCACTGGAACCACAGCTCGCTATGCTCAAAACCGGCTTTATGCAGGCGTGCTTTATGGGTTTCCACGGAATCGGTCAGCATCACGTTTTCCAGCATGCTGCGCTTCTGGCTGATCTCCAGTTCGCTGTAACCGTTGGCACGTTTAAAGTCGTGGTGCATGTTGAACAACAGTTCACCAACTTTGGCATCTTCGAAACTGAATTTTTCCGAAAGCACCAGCGCGCCGCCCGGGTTCAGTCCTTGATAAATTTTATCCAGTAATGCCTGGCGCTCGGAAGGTTCCAGGAATTGCAGGGTAAAATTCAGCACCACCATCGATGCGTTTTCAATGGCGATATCGCGAATATCACCTTCAATGACGTCTACTGGCGTAGGGGCTTTATAGGCGTCAATATGACGACGGCAGCGTTCAATCATCGCCGGGGAGTTGTCGATGGCAATAATTTTGCAATTATCATGATGAATGTTGCGACGCACCGAGAGCGTCGCCGCGCCCAGAGAACAACCCAGATCGTAAACCTGCGTACCAGGTTGAACGAAGCGCTCGGCTAACATACCAATCATGGAAATAATATTGGAATAGCCGGGAACGGAACGCTGGATCATATCCGGGAAGACTTCAGCTACCCGTTCATCAAAGGTCCAGTCGCCCAGTCTGGCGATAGGGGCAGAAAATAGCGTGTCGCGGTGAGACATAACGTAAAAATCCGGGAAAAAGAAAGTGGCGTATTGTGCGCTAACGCAGGGAGAAAACCAACTCCCAGGGCATATACCAAAGATTCGCCAGCACCATCAGCAACAGCGCACACCAGGTGGCGCTCATGCCGGAACGTCGCCAGCGGAACAGACGGTGATGAAAACCGTAATAATGCATCAGACGACCAGCAAGCAAAACGATGCCGCAAATATGCACCATCCAGGTTTCTGCGCCATTCATTTCCATAAACAGCATCAGCACAATCGCGATGGGAATATATTCCACCGCGTTACCATGAATGCGAATAGCGCTTTGCAGTTCGCTAAAACCACCGTCACCATAGGCAACGCGGTACTGCAAACGCAAGCGAACGACATCAAAAGAGAACTTCATTAATAACAACGCACTTAAAACGGCATACAGCGCGCTTACCATACAAACTCCCTTTAAAATGGCCGATGGCACCTGTCTATGATAGGTGGCAAATTCAGAAAAGAGAAGATTGCTGTGGAATAGCCGGAACTGCTCCGATCTCTGGAAGCGTTTTACGTAAGTCTTCCCACAGGGTATGTACCAGTTCCGGGGCCTGGGCAATGTCTGGCGTATGTAAAAAAAGATAAGGCGTAGTGGTCTGATGCCACTGCACTAATTTTTGTAACCAGACCTGAAATAATTCCCGGTTTTGCGTCATATCATCACTACCGATAAAACGGATCAGCGGATTTGTCGCCGTCAGTACAGCATGTACCGGAACTTTAGGTTTTTTTCGTTGAGCGTCGCGAATAGCTTCACTGTGTGGACGTGCTGCATGAACCGGGCGGCTGTCTAAAATCACCCGATTAACGCCGCGCTGATGTAAACCGCGATTAAGCGTTTGTTCCTCTTCCCCTTTGGCGAAAAACTGTGGATGGCGGACTTCCACACCATAATTAAATTCGCCAGGGAGAGAATCGAGAAAATGCCAAAGCGCAGGCAGCTCCCGTGGGCCGAATGTGGCAGGCAGTTGCAGCCAGTATTGCCCAATGCGCGGAGCCAACGGTGACATGCGGGTCAAAAATTCAGTCACTAAATCATCGCAATGTCGTAATGCTGCCTGATGCGAAATGGTCGCCGGAAACTTAAAACAGAAGCGGAAGTCATCTGTGGTCTGTTCACGCCAGCGCAGGACAACCTCGGGTTTCGGCAGGGCGTAAAGCGTGGTGTTGCCCTCCACGCAGTTAAAGTGGCGGGCATACTCTTCAAGGCTGGTGATTCCCAACCGCACCCATTTAGGATGCGACCATTGCGGTAGACCGATGTAAATCATAACGCGTGAAGGATCTCTTCCACGCTACGCACACGGGCGATGCGTGGGTAGATATGGTTGATGCTGTTATTGTGCTGCTCGGCGCTGGCGGCACTACAGGCGTCTTCGGCAATCACCAGATTAAAGCCAAGTTCCCAGGCATTGCGGGCGGTGGATTCAACACCGATATTGGTCGAGATCCCACATAACACTATTGTATCGATACCTCGGCGGCGCAGTTGCAACTCCAGATCCGTACCGTAAAACGCACCCCACTGACGTTTGATGATTTCGATATCACTGTCAGTTGCACCTAATGCAGCTGGATGTTGCCACCAGTTTTCGGGCAACACTTTAGCGGGGGAGGGGGCATCAACCGGCTGTTTTAATGCTTCGGCGTGATCGGCAGACCAGCCAACGCGCACCAGAAACACGGGCTGACCGCTGGCGCGATTAACTACCTCATCGGCAGTATGTGGACCACCGGCAAAAGGTAAGATGCCTTCTTGTAAATCGATCACCACCAACGCAGTGGTTTTAGCATTAAGTTCAAGCATGCTGACTCCTGAAAAAACAAAATCGTGCCTCACACCTTAATGCGATTAGCCGATGGCGGAACGACAAATTTTGTTAATTTTTATGAGTTCGGGCAACACCTTTATAGCAAACTGGCGTAGAGTCTGATTTCAGGCCCGATATAAAGTGGTAACGAGGCGTTCCAGCGCGGGCCAGGCTCTTACGGTGCGGCAGAATTTCCAGTATAATAGCCGCCTTTTTTCATTCAGTTGTGACATACAGCTAACGCTGCGACTTGGTCACCTGCGCAGCAGGGGGCATCCGCCGGCAGCTAAGTTAAGGGATATCTCATGCGTACAGAATATTGTGGACAGCTCCGTTTGTCCCACGTGGGGCAGCAGGTGACTCTGTGTGGTTGGGTCAACCGTCGTCGTGATCTTGGTAGCCTGATCTTCATCGATATGCGCGACCGCGAAGGTATCGTGCAGGTATTTTTCGATCCGGATCGTGCGGACGCGTTAAAGCTGGCCTCTGAACTGCGTAATGAGTTCTGCATTCAGGTTACGGGCACCGTACGTGCGCGTGACGAAAAAAATATTAACCGCGATATGGCGACCGGCGAAATTGAAGTGCTGGCGTCCTCGCTGACTATCATCAACCGCGCAGATGTTCTGCCGCTTGACTCTAACCACGTCAACACCGAAGAAGCGCGTCTGAAATACCGCTACCTCGACCTGCGTCGCCCGGAAATGGCGCAGCGCCTGAAAACCCGCGCTAAAATCACCAGCCTGGTGCGCCGTTTTATGGATGACCACGGCTTCCTCGACATCGAAACTCCGATGCTGACCAAAGCCACGCCGGAAGGCGCGCGTGACTACCTGGTGCCTTCTCGTGTGCACAAAGGTAAATTCTACGCACTGCCGCAATCCCCACAGTTGTTCAAACAGCTGCTGATGATGTCCGGTTTTGACCGTTACTATCAGATCGTTAAATGCTTCCGTGACGAAGACCTGCGCGCTGATCGTCAGCCTGAATTTACTCAGATCGATGTGGAAACTTCTTTCATGACCGCGCCGCAAGTGCGTGAAGTGATGGAAGCGCTGGTGCGTCATTTGTGGCTGGAAGTGAAGGGCGTGGATCTGGGCGATTTCCCGGTAATGACCTTTGCGGAAGCAGAACGCCGTTATGGTTCTGATAAACCGGATCTGCGTAACCCGATGGAACTGACCGACGTTGCTGATCTGCTGAAATCTGTTGAGTTTGCAGTATTTGCAGGTCCGGCGAACGATCCGAAAGGTCGCGTTGCCGCTCTGCGCGTTCCGGGCGGCGCATCGCTGACCCGTAAGCAGATCGACGAATACGGTAACTTCGTTAAAATCTACGGCGCGAAAGGTCTGGCTTACATCAAAGTTAACGAACGCGCGAAAGGTCTGGAAGGTATCAACAGCCCGGTAGCGAAGTTCCTTAATGCAGAAATCATCGAAGCCATCCTGGATCGTACTGCCGCGCAAGATGGCGATATGATTTTCTTCGGTGCCGACAACAAGAAAATTGTTGCCGACGCGATGGGCGCACTGCGCCTGAAAGTGGGTAAAGACCTTGGTCTGACCGACGAAAGCAAATGGGCACCGCTGTGGGTTATCGACTTCCCGATGTTTGAAGACGACGGTGAAGGCGGCCTGACGGCAATGCACCATCCGTTCACCTCACCGAAAGACATGACTGCTGCAGAACTGAAAGCTGCACCGGAAAATGCGGTGGCGAACGCTTACGATATGGTCATCAATGGTTACGAAGTGGGCGGTGGTTCAGTACGTATCCATAATGGTGATATGCAGCAGACGGTGTTTGGTATTCTGGGTATCAACGAAGAGGAACAGCGCGAGAAATTCGGCTTCCTGCTCGACGCTCTGAAATACGGTACTCCGCCGCACGCAGGTCTGGCATTCGGTCTTGACCGTCTGACCATGCTGCTGACCGGCACCGACAATATCCGTGACGTTATTGCCTTCCCGAAAACCACGGCGGCAGCGTGTCTGATGACTGAAGCACCGAGCTTTGCTAACCCGACTGCACTGGCTGAGCTGAGCATTCAGGTTGTGAAGAAGGCTGAGAATAACTGATATGGCTTATAAGCGTCCCGTTTCGATCTTAGTGGTCATCTACGCACAAGATACGAAACGGGTGCTGATGTTGCAGCGGCGTGACGATCCCGATTTCTGGCAGTCGGTAACCGGCAGCGTGGAAGAGGGGGAAACCGCGCCGCAAGCTGCCGTGCGCGAAGTAAAGGAAGAGGTCACCATTGATGTTGTCGC
Organism: Escherichia sp. KCJ4928; assembly: GCF_004352695.1. NCBI lineage: Bacteria > Pseudomonadati > Pseudomonadota > Gammaproteobacteria > Enterobacterales > Enterobacteriaceae > Escherichia > Escherichia sp. KCJ4928. The sequence continues at coordinate 32,189 of NZ_SJWV01000025.1, read as the reverse complement.
TGAACAACTGACCTTAATTGACTGTCAGCGCACGGTAGAGTTTGAAATTTTTTCACATTTACGTCATCGCTATGCGCCGGGCGTGACGCGTAATACGGAATCATGGTTCTGTCTTGCGCTCCCACACGAGCGGCAGATCGTTTTCACTGAACATCTGGCTTACAAGTGGCTTGATGCGCCTGCTGCGGCGGCGCTCACTAAGTCCTGGAGCAACCGGCAGGCGATTGAACAGTTTGTAATTAACGCTGCCTGAACAGGCAGGGCTATCTGGAGATATTTTTATGGCAGGTCATAGTAAATGGGCCAACACCAGACATCGTAAAGCTGCGCAGGATGCAAAGCGCGGTAAAATCTTCACTAAAATCATTCGTGAGCTGGTAACCGCGGCTAAGCTGGGCGGTGGCGATCCGGACGCTAACCCGCGTCTGCGTGCAGCAATTGATAAAGCACTGTCTAACAACATGACCCGCGACACACTGAACCGCGCAATTGCACGTGGTGTGGGCGGTGATGATGATGCAAACATGGAAACCATCATCTACGAAGGTTACGGTCCTGGCGGCACGGCAATCATGATTGAATGTCTGTCTGACAACCGCAACCGTACCGTTGCTGAAGTGCGTCATGCATTCAGCAAATGTGGCGGTAACCTCGGTACAGATGGTTCCGTAGCCTATCTGTTCAGCAAAAAAGGCGTGATCTCCTTCGAGAAAGGCGATGAAGACACCATCATGGAAGCAGCTCTGGAAGCAGGTGCTGAAGACGTTGTGACCTATGATGACGGCGCGATTGATGTCTACACTGCATGGGAAGAAATGGGTAAAGTGCGCGACGCTCTGGAAGCGGCAGGTCTGAAAGCAGACAGCGCGGAAGTTTCCATGATCCCGTCCACCAAAGCTGATATGGATGCAGAAACCGCACCGAAACTGATGCGTCTGATCGATATGCTGGAAGATTGCGACGACGTGCAGGAAGTTTACCATAACGGTGAAATCTCTGATGAGGTCGCAGCGACTCTCTGATGAGGCCTGCTAAACAGCAAAACGGAGACGCGTGATGGCTATTATTCTCGGCATTGATCCGGGTTCGCGCGTGACCGGCTATGGCGTAATTCGCCAGGTAGGCAGGCAACTGTCCTACCTGGGTAGCGGATGCATACGCACCAAAGTGGATGATTTACCGTCTCGTCTGAAGCTCATCTATGCGGGCGTGACGGAAATCATCACCCAGTTCCAGCCTGATTATTTCGCCATTGAACAAGTCTTTATGGCGAAGAACGCTGACTCAGCCCTGAAACTGGGCCAGGCGCGCGGCGTGGCGATTGTTGCGGCGGTGAATCAGGAATTGCCGGTATTTGAATACGCGGCACGTCAGGTAAAGCAAACGGTGGTAGGTATTGGTAGTGCCGAAAAAAGCCAGGTGCAGCATATGGTCCGCACCTTGCTGAAACTGCCCGCTAATCCACAGGCGGATGCCGCCGATGCGTTAGCTATCGCGATTACCCATTGTCACGTCAGTCAGAATGCGATGCAGATGAGCGAATCGCGGCTGAACCTGGCGAGAGGGCGACTGCGTTAAGTTATACCGCCTCGGTCAGTTCAGGCTGAGGCGTTTCAACTCCCTCCGCGTGAATCAACACCAAACCCGGATGATGCCACAAACTGGCTGGCGTGACGGTTTTACGCTCCCACGGAATAGAACCTAAGAACCAGAATTTCCAGAAAGTGAGTTTTGCATTCGGATTGCTATTTAACAGTTGTCCAAACGTCTCTATTTCACCCACCGGAATACATAGCGCCTCTTTATAAATATCAAAGACAAATTTTGAACAGAACTGGCGGGAAGATTCGTATTTAAAACCCGTGTGGTAAAGTTTGCGTAGCCGGGAAGGAACCTGTTCAACAATTCGTTGTTTTTGTTGTTCTGTCAGCCCAGCGTCTAATCGCTTTATAGCATAGCGTTGATTAGACGAACGTTTAATAAAACGAGATAGCGTGGTGATGGTTGAAAGGGGAACCCGGCTTTCTGCAACCAGGAAGTCTTCACCGTTATGACCGATAATGATCCCGACGTGATTACTCCAGCAATTTGATGCAGCTGATATTTGACCAAATAAGGCAGCACCTATACATGTAAAGACGATATCTCCAATTTCATATTCAGCAGGGTAATTAATATTCACGTTGTCATTCCATTGAAATCGATACGAATATACGTAATAGCATAAAAAATTTATTTTTTCAGGAGTCGCAATGTATATTTTTATTACGCATTTCTTCACTGAATATGTAATATTCAAATATTTGCTTCCAATATAACCTGTTGAATAAATTATACTCTGCCATTTTTCAGATCATCGGGACACCTCGCAAGTTTTCTTCATCCTTCGCTGGATATCTATCCAGCATTTTTTTATCATACAGCATTATCTTTGATTCATTACGCAGGAGCGTCATGTGATAGGCAGACTCAGAGGCATCATCATTGAAAAACAACCCCCGCTGGTGTTAATTGAAGTGGGCGGCGTAGGCTATGAAGTGCATATGCCGATGACCTGTTTTTATGAACTCCCTGAAGCGGGTCAGGAAGCGATCGTTTTCACCCACTTTGTGGTGCGTGAAGACGCGCAACTGCTGTACGGTTTTAACAATAAACAAGAGCGCACATTGTTCAAAGAGTTGATCAAAACCAACGGCGTCGGCCCGAAGTTGGCGCTGGCGATCCTCTCCGGAATGTCAGCGCAGCAGTTCGTTAATGCCGTTGAGCGTGAAGAAGTGGGGGCGCTGGTGAAACTGCCGGGTATTGGCAAAAAAACCGCCGAACGCTTGATTGTTGAAATGAAAGACCGATTTAAAGGTTTGCATGGCGATCTCTTTACGCCAGCCGCCGACCTGGTACTCACATCACCTGCCAGCCCGGCGACCGACGATGCTGAACAAGAAGCAGTTGCCGCGCTGGTGGCGCTGGGCTATAAACCACAAGAGGCAAGCCGCATGGTGAGCAAAATCGCTCGCCCTGACGCCAGCAGTGAAACATTAATTCGCGAAGCCCTACGCGCCGCGTTATGAGGTAAAGGATGATTGAAGCAGACCGTCTGATTTCTGCCGGTACCACTTTGCCGGAAGATGTGGCAGATCGCGCCATTCGCCCTAAATTACTGGAAGAGTATGTTGGTCAGCCGCAGGTTCGTTCACAGATGGAGATTTTCATCAAAGCAGCGAAACTGCGCGGCGATGCCCTCGATCATCTGTTGATTTTCGGTCCTCCGGGGTTGGGTAAAACTACGCTTGCCAACATCGTCGCCAATGAAATGGGCGTTAATTTACGCACGACTTCTGGTCCGGTGCTGGAAAAGGCGGGCGATCTGGCAGCGATGCTCACTAACCTTGAACCGCATGACGTGTTGTTTATTGATGAGATCCACCGTCTTTCGCCAGTGGTGGAAGAGGTGTTGTATCCGGCAATGGAAGACTACCAACTGGATATCATGATTGGTGAAGGTCCGGCGGCACGCTCCATTAAAATTGATTTGCCGCCGTTTACCCTGATTGGTGCAACCACGCGCGCAGGTTCGCTGACATCACCGTTGCGCGATCGTTTTGGTATTGTGCAGCGTCTGGAGTTTTATCAGGTGCCGGATCTGCAATATATCGTCAGTCGCAGCGCACGCTTTATGGGGCTTGAGATGAGTGATGACGGCGCGCTGGAAGTTGCTCGTCGAGCTCGCGGTACGCCGCGCATTGCCAACCGTCTGCTGCGTCGAGTGCGTGATTTCGCCGAAGTGAAGCACGATGGCACCATCTCGGCAGATATCGCTGCTCAGGCGTTGGATATGTTGAATGTCGATGCTGAAGGTTTCGATTATATGGACCGCAAGTTATTGCTGGCGGTAATCGATAAGTTCTTTGGTGGGCCGGTAGGTCTGGATAACCTTGCGGCAGCCATTGGCGAAGAACGTGAAACCATTGAGGATGTGCTGGAACCTTATTTGATTCAGCAAGGCTTTTTGCAGCGTACACCGCGTGGGCGTATGGCGACGACGCGGGCGTGGAATCACTTTGGCATAACGCCGCCAGAAATGCCGTAAGTCGGATTGGTCGCTCGCGCCGCATCCGACACTGGCAGTGTGTCTGATGCGACACTGTTCGCGTCTTATCAGGCCAGCCAGAGATAGCGAACCGTAGGTCGGATAAGGCGCTCGCGCCGCATCCGACAAATGTGTTCAGCGATAGATTAGCTGGCCTGCTTTTTCATCATACTGAGAATAAATAACAGTGCCGCACATAGCACCACCGACGGACCCGCCGGCGTATCGTAAAACGCGGAAAAGGTTAAACCGCCAGTTACTGCCACCATCCCCACCAAAACAGCGACACCAGCCATCTGTTCCGGCGTACGGGCAAAGCGACGCGCAGTAGCTGCAGGAATAATCAGCAGTGAAGTAATAATCAACGCGCCAACAAATTTCATCGCTACACCAATCGTCAATGCCGTCACCAGCATCAACAACAATTTCACGCGCTGTAATTTCACACCATCAACAAACGCCAGATCCGGGCTAATCGTCATCGACAGCAAATTGCGCCATTGCCAGAACAAAATAGCCACCACGATGACCACGCCAATCGCAATAGCGATGAGATCTTCTGGCGTCACTGCCAGCAAATCACCGAACAGGTAAGCCATCAAATCAACACGAATGTTAGACATCAGACTAACGACCACCAGGCCCAGCGACAGGGCACTGTGCGCCATAATCCCTAATAACGTGTCAATCGCCAGCTGTGGACGCTTCTCCAGCCATACCAGACCGCCCGCCAGGAGCAGCGTAACGGCAATTACCGCATAGAATGGATTCACGTCCAGCAACAAACCAAACGCGACGCCAAGTAATGAGGCATGAGCCAGCGTATCACCGAAATAAGACATACGACGCCAGACTACAAACGAACCCAGCGGACCCGCGGCACAGGCGAGCATGATCCCGGCTAACCAACCGGGAAATAATAATTCAATCATGAGCGATCATTTCCCCGACGCAAAACAATTCGTCCCTGTAAATCGTGACGATGATTATGATGATGGCGATAGATACCCAGTTGTTCAGCACCACGAGGACCAAACATAGAAATAAACTCCGGATGTAGGGAAACAACTTCCGGTGTGCCGGAACAACAAATGTGGTGATTCAGACACAGCACTTCATCGGTTTTTGCCATTACCAGATGCAGATCGTGAGAGACCATTAAAACGCCACAATCCAGTTCGCGACGCAGTTGGTCAATAAGGTCATATAACGCCACCTGGCCATTTACATCCACGCCTTGAGTGGGTTCATCCAGCACTAATAATTGCGGGCGATTTAACAATGCTCGCGCTAATAGTACACGCTGCGTTTCGCCACCAGAGAGCTTTTGCATCGGTGCGTTAATCAGGTGCCCGGCCTGGACACGTTTCAGTGCAGGCAAAATATCTTCTTTATGTGTACCAGGGCGTAAGCGTAAAAAACGGTTTACGGTCAGTGGCAACGTGGTGTCGAGATACAGCTTCTGCGGTACATAGCCGATGCGCAGTTTTCCGTTGCGCTTGATAACCCCTTCATCGGGTGTTACCAGCCCGAGCACTACCCGTACCAGTGTCGACTTACCTGCGCCATTTGGCCCAAGTAAAGTCAAAATTTTTCCAGGTTTAAGTTCCAGCGACACATCAGAGAGGACGCGGCGTTGGCCAAAAGAAACCGAGACATTTTCCAGGGAAACCAGACTTGTCATGTTAATTTTAGTCTTGCAGTAGTCATGAAATGTTATAATATCACACTTCTCATATTCATTACGATGATTGGTCGCATTATGTTACATAAAAAAACGCTTCTTTTCGCAGCATTATCCGCCGCTCTCTGGGGAGGTGCAACACAGGCCGCAGATGCCGCCGTTGTCGCTTCGCTTAAACCCGTTGGGTTCATCGCTTCTGCCATTGCTGATGGTGTAACAGAAACGGAGGTTTTACTGCCTGACGGCGCTTCAGAACATGATTATTCACTGCGTCCATCGGATGTAAAACGCTTACAGAACGCGGACTTAGTCGTTTGGGTTGGCCCGGAGATGGAAGCGTTTATGCAAAAACCGGTAAGCAAATTACCAGAAGCGAAGCAGGTAACGATTGCGCAGCTTGAAGATGTGAAACCGCTACTGATGAAAAGTATTCACGGCGATGATGATGATCACGACCACGCGGAAAAAAGTGACGAAGATCACCATCACGGCGATTTCAACATGCATCTTTGGCTTTCCCCAGAGATAGCGCGGGCTACAGCGGTTGCAATCCATGGAAAATTAGTGGAACTTATGCCGCAAAGTCGAGCCAAACTTGACGCCAACCTGAAGGATTTTGAGGCACAATTAGCCTCAACCGAAACGCAGGTTGGTAACGAGCTCGCGCCGCTCAAGGGGAAAGGTTATTTCGTTTTTCACGATGCTTACGGCTATTTCGAAAAACAGTTTGGACTGACACCGCTTGGTCATTTTACCGTTAACCCTGAGATTCAACCTGGCGCGCAGCGTTTACATGAAATAAGAACACAGTTGGTTGAGCAAAAAGCAACCTGCGTTTTTGCTGAGCCACAGTTCAGGCCAGCGGTCGTTGAGAGCGTCGCACGAGGGACATCCGTTCGTATGGGAACGTTGGATCCCCTGGGGACGAATATCAAACTGGGTAAAACAAGCTATTCAGAATTCCTGAGTCAATTAGCCAACCAGTATGCGAGCTGCCTGAAAGGAGATTAATGAGGAAGTGATTACGTGCAACAGATAGCCCGCTCTGTCGCCCTGGCGTTTAATAATTTACCGCGACCACACCGCGTTATGTTGGGGTCGCTCACCGTTCTTACTCTGGCCGTCGCTGTCTGGCGGCCCTATGTTTATCACCGCGATGCCACGCCAATTGTCAAAACCATTGAGCTGGAACAGAACGAAATTCGTTCGCTCTTACCTGAAGCCAGTGAGCCGATTGATCAAGCTGCACAAGAAGATGAAGCCATTCCCCAGGACGAACTGGATGACAAAATCGCCGGTGAAGCGGGCGTGCATGAATATGTTGTTTCCACTGGCGATACGCTAAGCAGCATTCTCAATCAGTATGGTATTGATATGGGTGATATCACCCAACTGGCTGCTGCCGACAAAGAATTGCGTAACCTGAAAATCGGTCAACAACTCTCCTGGACATTAACCGCGGACGGCGAACTGCAGCGCCTCACCTGGGAAGTGTCTCGTCGTGAAACCCGAACCTATGACCGTACTGCCGCTAACGGTTTTAAAATGACCAGCGAAATGCAGCAAGGAGAGTGGGTTAACAATCTGCTGAAAGGTACCGTCGGGGGGAGCTTTGTTGCCAGCGCCAGAAACGCCGGTTTAACCAGCGCCGAAGTGAGCGCAGTGATTAAAGCCATGCAGTGGCAAATGGATTTCCGCAAACTGAAAAAAGGCGATGAATTTGCGGTATTAATGTCTCGAGAAATGCTTGATGGTAAACGTGAGCAAAGCCAGCTGCTGGGCGTACGTTTGCGTTCAGAAGGTAAAGATTATTACGCTATCCGCGCTGAAGATGGCAAATTCTACGATCGTAACGGTACTGGTCTGGCGAAAGGATTCTTGCGATTCCCGACGGCGAAACAGTTCCGTATCTCGTCTAACTTTAACCCGCGTCGTACTAATCCTGTGACCGGTCGCGTTGCACCACACAGAGGTGTTGATTTCGCCATGCCGCAGGGTACGCCAGTGCTTTCAGTGGGTGACGGTGAAGTGGTGGTTGCCAAACGCAGTGGCGCAGCAGGTTATTATGTGGCTATTCGTCATGGTCGCAGCTACACCACGCGTTATATGCACTTGCGCAAGATTCTGGTGAAACCGGGACAGAAGGTGAAACGTGGCGACCGTATCGCGCTTTCCGGTAATACCGGACGTTCAACCGGGCCACATCTGCACTATGAAGTATGGATAAACCAGCAGGCCGTAAACCCGCTGACGGCAAAACTGCCGCGTACCGAAGGGCTGACCGGCTCCGATCGTCGCGAATTCCTGGCGCAGGCCAAAGAGATTGTGCCGCAGCTACGGTTTGATTAATTAACATCCATTCGCAGCCGGTACGCAGTCAGTACCGGCTTTTTTTATTTGGTGCGGGGCAAGTTGCGCCGCTACACTATCACCAGATTGATTTTTGCCTTATCCGAAACTGGAAAAGCATGGAAACGAAAAAAAATAATAGCGAATACATTCCTGAGTTTGATAAATCCTTTCGCCACCCGCGCTACTGGGGAGCATGGCTGGGCGTAGCAGCGATGGCGGGTATCGCTTTAACGCCGCCAAAGTTCCGTGATCCCATTCTGGCACGGCTGGGACGTTTTGCCGGACGACTGGGAAAAAGCTCACGCCGTCGTGCGTTAATCAATCTGTCGCTCTGCTTTCCAGAACGTAGTGAAGCTGAACGCGAAGCGATTGTTGATGAGATGTTTGCCACCGCGCCGCAAGCGATGGCAATGATGGCTGAGTTGGCAATACGCGGGCCGGAGAAAATTCAGCCGCGCGTTGACTGGCAAGGGCTGGAGATCATTGAAGAGATGCGGCGTAATAACGAGAAAGTTATCTTTCTGGTGCCGCACGGTTGGGCCGTCGATATTCCTGCCATGCTGATGGCCTCGCAAGGGCAGAAAATGGCAGCGATGTTCCATAATCAGGGCAACCCGGTTTTTGATTATGTCTGGAACACGGTGCGTCGTCGTTTTGGCGGTCGTCTGCATGCGAGAAATGATGGTATTAAACCATTCATCCAGTCGGTACGTCAGGGCTACTGGGGATATTATTTACCCGATCAGGATCATGGCCCTGAGCACAGCGAATTTGTTGATTTCTTTGCCACCTATAAAGCGACGTTGCCCGCGATTGGTCGTTTGATGAAAGTGTGCCGTGCGCGCGTTGTTCCGCTGTTTCCGATTTATGATGGCAAGACGCACCGTCTGACGATTCAGGTGCGCCCACCGATGGATGATCTGTTAGAGGCGGATGATCATACGATTGCGCGGCGGATGAATGAAGAAGTCGAGATTTTTGTTGGTCCGCGACCAGAACAATACACCTGGATACTAAAATTGCTGAAAACTCGCAAACCGGGCGAAATCCAGCCGTATAAGCGCAAAGATCTTTATCCCATCAAATAAAAAAGCCTCTCGCGAGGAGAGGCCTTCGCCTGATGATAAGTTCAAGTTTGCTTCAGAATATTCGAAATCTGTTGAACTATCATTGAACTGTAGGCCGGATGTGGCGTTTTCGCCGCATCCGGCAACGTACTTACTCTACCGTTAAAATACGCGTGGTATTAGTAGAACCCACGGTACTCATCACGTCGCCCTGGGTGACAATCACCAGGTCACCAGACATCAAGTAACCTTTATCGCGCAGCAGATTAACCGCTTCGCTGGCAGCTGCTACGCCGTCATTAGCGCTATCAAAGTGCACCGGCGTAACGCCACGATAGAGAGCAGTCAGGTTCAGCGTACGTTCATGGCGCGACATGGCGAAAATTGGTAGACCAGAGCTGATACGGGAGGTCATCAGCGCGGTACGACCCGATTCGGTCATGGTAATGATCGCCGTAACGCCTTTCAGGTGGTTAGCTGCGTACATTGCTGACATGGCAATAGCTTCTTCCACATTGTCGAACTGAACGTCCAGACGGTGTTTAGAAACGTTGATGCTCGGGATTTTTTCCGCACCCAGGCAAACGCGCGCCATGGCTGCAACAGTTTCTGACGGATACTGCCCAGCGGCAGTTTCTGCAGACAGCATCACAGCGTCAGTACCATCCAGAACGGCGTTTGCTACGTCCATGACTTCTGCACGCGTCGGCATCGGGTTAGTAATCATTGACTCCATCATCTGGGTCGCCGTGATTACCGCTCGGTTTAGCTGACGCGCACGACGGATTAACGCTTTCTGAATGCCGACCAGTTCCGGGTCGCCAATTTCCACACCGAGGTCGCCACGTGCAACCATTACCACGTCAGAGGCGAGGATGATGTCATCCATTGCATCCTGGCTGCAAACGGCTTCCGCACGTTCAACCTTGGCAACAATTTTCGCATCACATCCTGCATCGCGTGCCAGCCGACGGGCATAGTTCAGATCTTCGCCACAGCGTGGGAAGGAGACAGCCAGGTAATCTACGCCAATCAACGCCGCAGTCTTAATGTCTGCTTTGTCTTTTTCGGTCAGCGCTTCAGCCGACAAACCGCCGCCAAGTTTGTTGATACCTTTATTGTTGGAGAGGGGACCACCGACGGTGACTTCGGTGAACACTTTCATGCCCTGAACTTCCAGTACTTTTAACTGGACGCGACCATCGTCCAGCAGCAGGATGTCACCAGGCACGACGTCAGCAGGCAGGCCTTTGTAGTCGATACCGACTTTTTCTTTGTCGCCTTCACCTTTACCCAGGTTGGCGTCGAGCAGGAATTTATCCCCAATATTGAGGAAAACTTTGCCTTCTTTAAAGGTGGATACACGGATTTTGGGCCCCTGGAGGTCACCCAGAATAGCCACATGACGCCCCAGTTTTGCGGCAATCTCACGAACTTTATCCGCGCGCATTTTGTGATCTTCAGGCGAGCCGTGAGAAAAGTTCATACGTACAACGTTGGCACCCGCCGCGATAACTTTTTCAAGATTATTATCGCGATCTGTTGCTGGGCCTAACGTGGTAACGATTTTTGTTCTGCGAAGCCTTCTGGACATGTAATACTCCGTTGACTGAAACAACCAGGTGTTGCTTGAACATGAAATCCGAATGAAATAACGCCGCGATGGCGATAAATTAATCTCATTCGGATGTCGTATAAGATTAGGACAGTGACAGTCGTTTTTAGCGATCGTCACTTAAATTAAGTAACTGCTTATCAAAACGCGATTCCTTCAGCGCTTCCTTGACCCGCTTCAAGTTATCTCTGAATTTTGCACCGCGTCGCAAAGTAAATCCTGTCGCCAGCACATCTATCACGGTCAGCTGTGCAAGTCGAGAAACCATGGGCATATAAATGTCAGTATCTTCCGGTACGTCGAGGGTAATTGCCAGCGTTGCTTCCCGGGCGAGCGGGGTACCCGCAGAGGTGAGGGCAATCACCATTGCGTCGTTTTCGCGAGCCAGCTGCGCCAGCTCGACCAGATTTTTTGTTCTTCCAGTGTGAGAAATCAGCACCACCACGTCTCCGTCGCTACAATTCATACAACTCATGCGTTGCAGCACAATATCATCGGAGTACACCACCGGAACATTAAAACGAAAGAACTTATTCATCGCATCGTGGGCAACGGCGGCTGAAGAGCCTAATCCGAAAAAGGCGATTTTTTTTGCCTGAGTGAGCAAGTCGACGGCGCGGTTGATGGCAGATTTATCCAGTGAATGACGGACATGATCGAGCGTTGCCATTGCGGACTCAAATATTTTCCCTGTGTATGATTCAACGCTGTCATCTTCATTGACGTTGCGATTAACATAGGGAGTGCCATTCGCCAGACTCTGTGCCAGATGAAGTTTAAAATCAGGAAAACCGCGCGTGTCCATGCTGCGACAGAAACGATTCACCGTCGGTTCGCTAACATTGGCTTCCAGTGCCATAGCAGCAATACTCGAATGGATCGCGTTATCGGGCGAAGCCAGAATGACCTCGGCAACTTTGCGCTCTGATTTGCTCAAATGTTCCAGCTGAGACTGGATTTTTTCCAGCATATTCATGATGTAAAGAGACTCACGGGTAATGACGATTTCCGCACTGAAAGAAATCGAAATGCAGTTTTGTCAGATATTACGCCTGTGTGCCGTGTTAATGACAAAAGCAGATAAAAAAGTTGTTATTTTTTTTCATAACATGATCAGTGTCAGATTTTTACCGAATGGAAAACGATGATTTTTTTATCAGTTTTGCCGCACTTTGCGCGCTTTTCCCGTAATCGCACGGGTGGATAAGCGTTTACAGTTTTCGCAAGCTCGTAAAAGCAGTACAGTGCACCGTAAGAAAATTACAAGTATACCCTGGCTTAAGTACCGGGTTAGTTAACTTAAGGAGAATGACATGGCGGTAACGCAAACAGCCCAGGCCTGTGACCTGGTCATTTTCGGCGCGAAAGGCGACCTTGCGCGTCGTAAATTGCTGCCTTCCCTGTATCAACTGGAAAAAGCCGGTCAGCTCAACCCGGACACCCGGATTATCGGCGTAGGGCGTGCTGACTGGGATAAAGCGGCTTATACCAAAGTTGTCCGTGAGGCGCTCGAAACTTTCATGAAAGAAACTATTGATGAAGGTTTATGGGACACCCTGAGTGCACGTCTGGATTTTTGTAATCTCGATGTCAATGACACTGCTGCATTCAGCCGTCTCGGCGCGATGCTGGATCAAAAAAATCGTATCACCATTAACTACTTTGCCATGCCGCCCAGCACTTTTGGCGCAATTTGCAAAGGGCTTGGTGAGGCAAAACTGAATGCTAAACCGGCACGCGTAGTTATGGAGAAACCGCTGGGGACGTCGCTGGCGACCTCGCAGGAAATCAATGATCAGGTTGGCGAATACTTCGAGGAGTGCCAGGTTTACCGTATCGACCACTATCTTGGTAAAGAAACGGTGCTGAACCTGTTGGCGCTGCGTTTTGCTAACTCCCTGTTTGTGAATAACTGGGACAATCGCACCATTGATCATGTTGAGATTACCGTGGCAGAAGAAGTGGGGATCGAAGGGCGCTGGGGCTATTTTGATAAAGCCGGTCAGATGCGCGATATGATCCAAAACCACCTGCTGCAAATTCTCTGCATGATTGCGATGTCTCCGCCGTCTGACCTGAGCGCAGACAGCATCCGCGATGAAAAAGTGAAAGTACTGAAGTCTCTGCGCCGCATCGACCGCTCCAACGTACGCGAAAAAACCGTACGCGGGCAATATACTGCGGGCTTCGCCCAGGGCAAAAAAGTGCCGGGATATCTGGAAGAAGAGGGCGCGAACAAGAGCAGCAATACAGAAACCTTCGTAGCGATCCGCGTCGACATTGATAACTGGCGCTGGGCCGGTGTGCCATTCTACCTGCGTACTGGTAAACGTCTGCCGACCAAATGTTCTGAAGTCGTGGTCTATTTCAAAACACCTGAACTGAATCTGTTTAAAGAATCGTGGCAGGATCTGCCGCAGAATAAACTGACTATCCGTCTGCAACCTGATGAAGGCGTGGATATCCAGGTACTGAATAAAGTTCCTGGCCTTGACCACAAACATAACCTGCAAATCACCAAGCTGGATCTGAGCTATTCAGAAACCTTTAATCAGACGCATCTGGCGGATGCCTATGAACGTTTGCTGCTGGAAACCATGCGTGGTATTCAGGCACTGTTTGTTCGTCGCGACGAAGTGGAAGAAGCCTGGAAATGGGTAGACTCCATTACTGAGGCGTGGGCGATGGACAATGATGCGCCGAAACCGTATCAGGCCGGAACCTGGGGACCCGTTGCCTCGGTGGCGATGATTACCCGTGATGGTCGTTCCTGGAATGAGTTTGAGTAATATCTGCGCTTATCCTTTATGGTTATTTTACCGGTAACATGATCTTGCACAGATTGTAGAACAATTTTTACACTTTCAGGCCTCGTGCGGATTCACCCACGAGGCTTTTTTTATTACACTGACTGAAACGTTTTTGCCCTATGAGCTCCGGTTACAGGCGTTTCAGTCATAAATCCTCTGAATGAAACGCGTTGTGAATCATCCTGCTCTGACAACTCAATTTCAGGAGCCTTTATGAATCCACAATTGTTACGCGTAACAAATCGAATCATTGAACGTTCGCGCGAGACTCGCTCTGCTTATCTCGCCCGGATAGAACAAGCGAAAACTTCGACCGTTCATCGTTCGCAGTTGGCATGCGGTAACCTGGCACACGGTTTCGCTGCCTGCCAGCCAGAAGACAAAGCCTCTTTGAAAAGCATGTTGCGTAACAATATCGCCATCATCACCTCCTATAACGACATGCTCTCCGCGCACCAGCCTTATGAACACTATCCAGAAATCATTCGTAAAGCCCTGCATGAAGCGAATGCGGTTGGTCAGGTTGCGGGCGGTGTTCCGGCGATGTGTGATGGTGTCACCCAGGGGCAGGATGGAATGGAATTGTCGCTGCTAAGCCGCGAAGTGATAGCGATGTCTGCGGCGGTCGGGCTGTCCCATAACATGTTTGATGGTGCTCTGTTCCTCGGTGTGTGCGACAAGATTGTCCCGGGTCTGACGATGGCAGCCCTGTCGTTTGGTCATTTGCCTGCGGTGTTTGTGCCGTCTGGACCGATGGCAAGCGGTTTGCCAAATAAAGAAAAAGTGCGTATTCGCCAGCTTTATGCCGAAGGTAAAGTGGACCGCATGGCCTTACTGGAGTCAGAAGCCGCGTCTTACCATGCGCCGGGAACATGTACTTTCTACGGTACTGCCAACACCAACCAGATGGTGGTGGAATTTATGGGGATGCAGTTGCCAGGCTCTTCTTTTGTTCATCCGGATTCTCCGCTGCGCGATGCTTTGACCGCTGCCGCTGCGCGTCAGGTTACACGCATGACCGGTAATGGCAATGAATGGATGCCGATCGGTAAGATGATCGATGAGAAAGTGGTGGTGAACGGTATTGTTGCTCTGCTGGCGACCGGTGGTTCCACTAACCACACCATGCACCTGGTGGCGATGGCGCGCGCGGCCGGTATTCAGATTAACTGGGATGACTTCTCCGACCTTTCTGATGTTGTACCGCTGATGGCACGTCTCTACCCGAACGGTCCGGCCGATATTAACCACTTCCAGGCGGCAGGTGGCGTACCGGTTCTGGTGCGTGAACTGCTCAAAGCAGGCCTGCTGCATGAAGATGTCAATACGGTGGCAGGCTTTGGTCTGTCTCGTTATACCCTTGAACCATGGCTGAATAATGGTGAACTGGACTGGCGGGAAGGGGCGGAAAAATCACTCGACAGCAATGTGATCGCTTCCTTCGAACAACCTTTCTCTCATCATGGTGGGACAAAAGTGTTAAGCGGTAACCTGGGCCGTGCGGTTATGAAAACCTCTGCCGTGCCGGTTGAGAACCAGGTGATTGAAGCGCCAGCGGTTGTTTTTGAAAGCCAGCATGACGTTATGCCGGCCTTTGAAGCGGGTTTGCTGGACCGCGATTGTGTCGTTGTTGTCCGTCATCAGGGGCCAAAAGCGAACGGAATGCCAGAATTACATAAACTCATGCCGCCACTTGGTGTATTATTGGACCGGTGTTTCAAAATTGCGTTAGTTACCGATGGACGACTCTCCGGCGCTTCAGGTAAAGTGCCGTCAGCTATCCACGTAACACCAGAAGCCTACGATGGCGGGCTGCTGGCAAAAGTGCGCGACGGGGACATCATTCGTGTGAATGGACAGACAGGCGAACTGACGCTGCTGGTAGACGAAGCGGAACTGGCTGCTCGCGAACCGCACATTCCTGACCTGAGCGCGTCACGCGTGGGGACAGGACGTGAATTATTCAGCGCCTTGCGTGAAAAACTGTCCGGTGCCGAACAGGGCGCAACCTGTATCACTTTTTAAGACGACAAATTTGTAATCAGGCGAGAGAAAACTCTGATGAAAAACTGGAAAACAAGTGCAGAATCAATCCTGACCACCGGCCCGGTTGTACCGGTTATCGTGGTAAAAAAACTGGAACACGCAGTGCCGATGGCAAAAGCGTTGGTTGCTGGTGGGGTGCGCGTTCTGGAAGTGACTCTGCGTACCGAGTGTGCAGTTGACGCTATCCGTGCTATCGCCAAAGAAGTGCCTGAAGCGATTGTGGGTGCCGGTACGGTGCTGAATCCACAGCAGCTGGCAGAAGTCACTGAAGCGGGTGCACAGTTCGCAATTAGCCCGGGTCTGACCGAGTCGCTGCTGAAAGCTGCTACCGAAGGGACTATTCCTCTAATTCCGGGGATCAGCACTGTTTCCGAACTGATGCTGGGTATGGACTACGGTTTGAAAGAGTTCAAATTCTTCCCGGCTGAAGCTAACGGCGGCGTGAAAGCCCTGCAGGCGATCGCGGGTCCGTTCTCCCAGGTCCGTTTCTGCCCGACGGGTGGTATTTCTCCGGCTAACTACCGTGACTACCTGGCGCTGAAAAGCGTGCTGTGCATCGGTGGTTCCTGGCTGGTTCCGGCAGATGCGCTGGAAGCGGGCGATTACGACCGCATTACTAAGCTGGCGCGTGAAGCTGTAGAAGGCGCTAAGCTGTAAAAGTCAAAACGCCCGATCTACGATCGGGCATTTTTGTAGCGTTTTTTTGCCGGGTTTAACCCTGTACTTTTACCTGTCCGGCGGCGTGCTTCGCGCGTTCAATGGCGTCAACAACACTCTCAGCGGTCGCCAGCGCAACACCCAGACGACGGCTGCCATCAATTTCCGGCTTACCAAATAAACGAATCTGCAAATCTGCGCCTACGGCATTCTGCACATTATCAAACGTGACATTCTGACTGGTCAGTTGTGGCAGAATAACGGCAGAAGCTGCAGGACCATACTGACGGATCCCGCCAACAGGAAGTCCGAGGAAGGCACGTACATGCAGGGCAAACTCTGAGAGATCTTGAGAAATTAACGTCACCATCCCGGTATCATGTGGACGAGGGGAGACCTCACTGAAAATCACCTCATCACCACAGACAAACAGCTCGACACCAAACAGACCATAACCGCCCAGTGCCAGCACCACTTTACGGGCAATCTCCTGCGCACGTTCAAGGGCAAGCGGGCTCATTTGCTGTGGTTGCCAGGATTCACGGTAGTCGCCATCTTCCTGGCGATGACCTACTGGTGCACAGAAATGGACGCCATCCACCGCGCTGACGGTTAGCAGGGTAATTTCGAAGTCAAACTTAACGACGCCTTCAACAATTACGCGGCCCGCTCCGGCGCGACCGCCTTGCTGAGCGTATTCCCATGCCTGAGCAAGTTGCTCTGCAGAACGAATAAACGTCTGCCCCTTGCCGGAAGAGCTCATCACCGGTTTTACAATGCAGGGATAGCCAATGGCGGCAACCGCCTCGCGGAAAAGGCTTTCGCTATCGGCAAAACGATAAGTGGAAGTGGGCAGCTGCAGCTCTTCTGCCGCCAGGCGACGGATACCCTCGCGATTCATCGTTAATTTCGTTGCGCGAGCGCAGGGGACAACATTCAGTCCTTCCTCTTCAAGTTGGATCAGCATATCGGTGGCAATAGCTTCGATCTCCGGCACGATATAATGTGGTTTTTCCAGTTCAACCACACGGCGTAATGCATCACCATCAAGCATATTAATGACATGGGAGCGATGCGCGACATGCATGGCTGGTGCGTCGGCATAGCGATCGACGGCAATCACCTCTACGCCGAGACGCTGACACTCGATTGCCACTTCTTTACCCAGTTCACCGGAGCCTAATAACATCACGCGAGTTGCTGCCGGACGCAGCGCAGTGCCTAATAACGTCATAACGAATATCCCCTGATTAATTCCGCGCGCAGTATAAACGAAAACGTTTGCGTGTGTCTTTATTGCTGATGTTGATTTCTCAACCGAAAAGAAATATACTGTATAAAATCACAGTTATTATGAGAGGCTGCAAATGGCGGTTGAAGTTAAATACGTAGTCATTCGTGAGGGCGAAGAGAAAATGTCGTTTACCAGCAAAAAGGAAGCCGATGCTTATGATAAAATGCTTGATACGGCGGATCTGCTTGACACCTGGCTGACAAATTCTCCAGTGCAAATGGAAGACGAGCAACGTGAAGCCCTTTCGCTATGGCTGGCAGAACAAAAAGATGTGCTGAGCACCATTCTGAAAACCGGCAAATTACCGTCCCCACAGGTCGTCGGTGCTGAATCCGAAGAGGAAGATGCCTCACACGCGGCCTGAAGCAACTTGCGCTCCTGACAATTTGTACCATGCTTTCTCCTGAATCATTGTGCTATGGAGAAAAACATGAAAAAAAGAGGGGCGTTTTTAGGGCTGTTGTTGGTTTCTGCCTGCGCATCAGTTTTCGCTGCCAATAATGAAACCAGCAAGTCGGTCACTTTCCCAAAGTGTGAAGGTCTGGATGCTGCCGGAATTGCCGCGAGCGTAAAACGTGATTATCAACAAAATCGCGTGGCGCGCTGGGCAGATGATCAAAAAATTGTCGGTCAGGCCGATCCCGTGGCTTGGGTCAGTTTGCAGGACATTCAGGGTAAAGATGATAAATGGTCAGTACCGCTAACCGTGCGTGGTAAAAGTGCCGATATTCATTACCAGGTCAGCGTGGACTGCAAAGCGGGAATGGCGGAATATCAGCGGCGTTAATGGCTTCTGATAATTCGATTGACCGTTGGCGGATGCGGCGCGAGTGCCTTGTCCGCCCCAGAACGCACCACAATCGTAGGCCTGAGAAGACGCAACAGCGTCGCATCGGGCAATCAGCATCAAACAATGCCACTCAAAACGACAAACTACTTTCACCTAAAATACCCTTATCACCTGATATACAGTAAATACCTTACCTGGCGCGAATTTCTTTGAATAACGGCCTACCGCCCCGCTTATTTGCGCATCTTTTGTCTCGATATACATTTTCTGACATCCTCATCCGCTATGCTACAGGCACTAAAAATGGTTATTGAGGAGCAAATATGGCTAACTGGTTAAATCAACTGCAATCCCTGCTTGGGCAAAGCAGTTCTTCTACCTCCTCGTCTGCGGATCAGGGATTGGGCAAACTGTTAGTGCCAGGCGCATTAGGCGGACTGGCTGGGCTGCTGGTCGCAAATAAATCAGCACGTAAACTTCTTACGAAATATGGCACCAACGCGTTACTGGTTGGCGGCGGAGCGGTAGCGGGTACGGTGCTGTGGAATAAATACAAAGATAAAATTCGCGCGGCGCATCAGGACGAACCGCAGTTTGGCGCGCAAAGTACGCCGCTGGATGAGCGTACAGAACGTTTGATCCTTGCGCTGGTCTTTGCCGCTAAAAGTGATGGTCATATTGATGCCAAAGAACGTGCGGCAATCGACCAGCAATTGCGTGAAGCCGGCGTGGAAGAGCAGGGGCGTGTACTCATTGAGCAGGCAATCGAACAACCGCTGGATCCACAACGCCTGGCTACCGGGGTCCGCAATGAAGAAGAGGCGCTGGAAATCTATTTCCTGAGTTGCGCGGCTATTGATATTGACCATTTTATGGAACGCAGTTACCTGAATGCACTGGGTGACGCGCTGAAAATCCCCCAGGATGTTCGTGACGGCATTGAACGCGATCTCGAACAGCAAAAACGCACTTTGGCGGAATAATTCCGCTCTCTGGATAGCCTGAAGTTGACTATTTCGGGCTATCCAGAATCGCACAGCCATTTGAACAGGCTGATTTTCTCTGTCTGCATAACATTCGATATCCGCGCCATTACCTGTCATCATCTAAGCAATGACTCCCCTGTTTCGCTTGCATCCCCGGTGAGTTTTGCCACCCTTATAAGATGTTTCAACCAGAAAGAACAATAACATGCTACCAAAAGCCGCCCGCATTCCCCACGCCATGACGCTTCATGGCGATACGCGCATCGATAATTACTACTGGCTGCGGGACGATACGCGTTCTCAGCCAGAAGTCCTGGACTACCTGCAACAAGAAAATAGTTACGGTCATCGGGTGATGGCCTCACAACAAGCCTTGCAGGATCGCATCTTAAAGGAAATCATCGACCGCATTCCGCAACGAGAAGTTTCTGCGCCCTACATCAAAAATGGCTACCGCTATCGGCATATTTATGAACCAGGCTGTGAATATGCTATCTACCAGCGTCAATCGGCATTCAGTGAAGAGTGGGATGAGTGGGAAACATTGCTCGATGCCAATAAGCGCGCAGCTCATAGTGAGTTTTATTCGATGGGCGGAATGGCGATTACGCCCGATAACACCATTATGGCGCTGGCAGAAGATTTTCTTTCCCGACGCCAGTACGGCATTCGTTTTCGTAATCTGGAAACTGGTAACTGGTACCCGGAACTGCTGGATAACGTTGAACCCAGCTTTGTCTGGGCAAATGACTCCTGGACTTTCTACTATGTTCGCAAGCATCCGGTGACGCTGCTGCCTTATCAGGTCTGGCGTCACGCCATCGGTACGCCAGCATCGCAAGATAAACTGATCTACGAAGAAAAAGACGATACCTATTACGTCAGCCTGCATAAAACGACCTCGAAGCACTATGTAGTCATTCATTTGGCCAGCGCCACCACCAGTGAAGTTCGCCTGCTGGACGCGGAAATGGCCGATGCCGAGCCGTTTGTTTTTCTGCCGCGCCGCAAAGATCACGAATACAGCCTTGATCACTACCAGCATCGGTTTTATCTGCGTTCCAACCGCCATGGCAAAAACTTTGGCTTATACCGTACCCGCCTGCGTGATGAGCAACAGTGGGAAGAGTTAATTCCGCCACGCGATAACATTATGCTGGAAGGGTTTACGCTGTTTACCGACTGGCTGGTGGTTGAAGAGCGTCAGCGCGGGTTAACCAGTTTGCGCCAAATTAACCGCAAGACCCGGGAAGTCATTGGTATTGCCTTTGATGATCCGGCCTATGTGACCTGGATTGCCTACAATCCAGAACCTGAAACCGCGCGATTGCGTTATGGTTATTCTTCCATGACCACACCAGATACTTTGTTTGAACTGGATATGGATACCGGTGAGCGTCGTGTATTAAAACAAACGGAAGTTCCTGGTTTTGATGCGGCGAATTACCGCAGTGAACACCTGTGGATAGTCGCCCGTGATGGCGTCGAAGTTCCGGTTTCGTTGGTCTACCATCGCAAACATTTTCGCAAAGGACACAACCCGTTGCTGGTGTATGGCTATGGTTCTTACGGCGCAAGTATTGATGCCGATTTCAGTTTTAGCCGCTTGAGTTTGTTAGATCGTGGCTTTGTCTACGCCATTGTCCATGTTCGCGGCGGTGGTGAGCTGGGGCAACAATGGTACGAAGACGGAAAATTTCTGAAAAAGAAAAATACGTTTAATGATTATCTTGATGCCTGCGATGCATTGTTAAAACTGGGCTATGGCTCTCCTTCGCTTTGTTATGCGATGGGCGGGAGTGCGGGGGGCATGTTGATGGGCGTTGCAATTAATCAACGCCCGGAATTATTCCACGGCGTTATCGCCCAGGTACCGTTTGTTGATGTTGTAACAACGATGCTTGATGAATCAATTCCTCTTACCACTGGTGAGTTTGAAGAGTGGGGGAATCCGCAGGATCCGCAATATTACGAGTACATGAAAAGCTACAGCCCATATGACAACGTCACCGCACAGGCTTATCCGCATTTACTGGTAACGACCGGTTTGCACGATTCTCAGGTGCAATATTGGGAACCGGCAAAATGGGTCGCTAAATTGCGCGAGCTGAAAACCGATGACCATCTTTTATTGCTCTGTACCGACATGGACTCAGGCCATGGCGGTAAATCTGGTCGCTTTAAATCGTACGAAGGCGTAGCGATGGAATATGCTTTTCTGGTCGCGCTGGCGCAGGGAACATTACCCGCTACGCCTGCGGACTAAGTATTTTCCAGATAATGTTTCAGTGTTAAACGCAGCTCCGGGCTCATGCTGTCCAGGTTATTAAATAACCAGCGCAGATAGCCCGGATCGCGTTCGGCAACGTCGGAAACCGCTTTGCCACGGTATTTGCCAAAGGTGAAGGTCGTCATCAACGACGGACGTCCGGTGATATCGGCCATCTGTTCTGCCGTCCAGCCGGAGGTGTTCATAATATCGATAAGCAACGCGGCGGTGATATAACAGTCATACAACGCGCGGTGATGATGCAGGCCCGGCGGCGTCTGTACATTGAGCTTGCGTGTTTTATATAACGCCATATTGCTGTACTTGATCCCAGGCCACAAACGACGGGCCAGTTTCATAGTGCAAATCCACTCACCGGGCATCTCAGGCAGTACGCGGCGGTCAAAGCTGGCGTTATGCGCGACATACCATTCACTACCGTAATAGTGTGGGATCACATCTTCAATCCACGGTTTATCGGCGACCATGGCTTCGGTGATGCGATGAATCGCCATCGCTTGTGGACTAATAGGACGATCGGGGCGCACCAGGTGGCTCATGGGGTTGACGATTTTTCCGTCAATGACATCAACAGAGGCAATCTCAACGATCCCTCCCTGCAAACCGCAGGTTTCTGTATCGATAATGCGCAACATGGCATGCTCCAGGCCGAAAAAGCCTAGCGTAATGGAATGATATCGCCTTGCCAACCCTGTGATGAACGCTGACCGACTAACAATAATGAACCACGATCGGCGCGAACGATGAGACGACCATATTCATCCCATAGTGCACTGTTACCACGGGCATTTGCCATCAGCACGGCAATCGAGTACTGATGTGAAAAAAATTGTAAGCGACGGGCCGACGCCAGCAGGTCGGGTTCTCCCAGACATTGCCCTGTAGTAAACAGTGAACAGGTCGGGTCCATATCCATACCTTCCGGTTGTTCATCGACCACCGTGATGGTTCTGGAACGACGACCCAGACATGCACCATGACTCTGATGGTAGATCCCAGGCGTTTTTCGCCACGGTGCGAACACCGCAATTCCACGAATAAAGCGATCGTTATATTCAACGGGAAGGCCGGCAATGATGGTCATTCGCCAGGTCGTTGCGGCATAACAAAGCGGGTCTAACAGTGAGAGATCGGGTGGGGCAGGAAGGGCACGTCGCGAATAATCACACCCCAGTAAAGAAAGCGATGGAAAAACTAACAGCTGACATTGTTGCCTGGCGGCGGCCCTCACAAACTCCAGATGATGAACTACCTGTTCGGTGAGTGAGGTTTTACGAGGCTCATATTGCGCTGCTGCAACTTTCCAGAACGACATAATGACTTCCTTTTCAAAATGACTGCAAATTATGGGTGCGGTTTAGAAAATACTCATAATTTAGCAGGCGTTATGTAAGAAAGTGTAACTCTGTATAAGTTTTATTTAAGTTTGGGCTCGTAAGGTAAACGTGACAGATTGACCGAAGCCAAACGGTGGGCAATAAGCCGCTCGCGAAACCAGCTGCGCAAATGTTCAGGCTGTTCACGTTCAACCGCTTCAGCGATCACCGGCATATTGTAGCGTTCTTTAAATGCCACCCCGGCCGCCGCCAAATCGACATTCACTTTATCCATTTCTGTTTGATCCAGTTTAGCCAGATTCTTCAGCATTCTTAATCTCCTCATCATTCGCGGGCAAAAGTTACTAAGAGTGAGCCAGGATGGCAAGCCGGAATTGATGATCCTCGACTCAGACATTAGACAAGGTTATGCTCTGTAAAAAAGTTATTACAAAAAGGAATAGATAATATGACTTCAACTGCACGCTCCCTTCGCTACGCGCTGGCAATCCTGACCACTTCGTTGGTGACACCTTCCGTCTGGGCACATGCGCATTTAACGCATCAGTATCCTGCGGCAAACGCGCAAGTGACAGCTGCACCGCAGGCAATCACTTTAAACTTCTCGGAAGGTGTTGAAACAGGATTCAGTGGTGCAAAAATCACGGGGCCAAAAAACGAAAATATTAAAACATTACCGGCGAAGCGAAATGAGCAGGACCAAAAGCAACTGATTGTTCCACTGGCCGATTCGCTGAAACCCGGAACCTACATCGTTGACTGGCATGTTGTTTCGGTGGACGGGCATAAAACGAAAGGACACTACACCTTTAGCGTGAAATAAATCATGCTGGCGTTTACCTGGATCGCGCTGCGATTTATCCATTTCACCTCGCTGATGCTGGTCTTTGGCTTCGCAATGTACGGTGCCTGGCTGGCCCCCTTAACGATTCGTCGCTTGCTGGCGAAGCGTTTTCTGCGTTTACAACAGCACGCTGCCGTCTGGAGTTTGATCAGTGCCACTGCAATGCTCGCCGTTCAGGGCGGGTTGATGGGAACGGGATGGGCAGATGTATTTTCGCCAAACATTTGGCAGGCTGTTTTGCAAACGCAGTTTGGTGGCGTCTGGTTATGGCAAATTGTTCTCGCCCTCGTAACGTTGATCGTCGCCCTTATGCAACCGCGGAATATGCCACGTTTGCTGTTTATGCTCACTACCGCGCAATTTATTCTGCTGGCGGGAATCGGGCATGCGACGCTGAATGAAGGGGTAACGGCGAAAATCCATCAGACTAATCACGCGATTCACCTGATTTGTGCGGCGGCGTGGTTTGGGGGATTACTGCCGGTGCTCTGGTGTATGCAACTCATCAAAGGCCGTTGGCGACACCAGGCTATTCAGGCGCTGATGCGTTTTTCCTGGTGCGGGCATTTTGCGGTGATCGGCGTACTGGCAAGCGGCGTGCTTAATGCATTGTTGATTACCGGATTTCCCCCCACGCTAACGACTTACTGGGGCCAACTCTTATTGCTCAAAGCCATCCTGGTGATGATTATGGTGGTCATTGCGCTGGCTAATCGTTATGTTCTTGTACCGCGCATGAGGCAGGATGAAGATCGTGCGGCACCCTGGTTTGTGTGGATGACTAAACTCGAATGGGCGATAGGTGCGGTAGTGCTGGTGATCATCAGCCTGCTTGCGACTCTCGAACCTTTTTGATGGATTACGAAAATGATGAAAAAAAGTATTCTGGCGTTTCTGTTACTCACCAGTTCTGCAGCGGCGCTGGCTGCACCGCAGGTGATTACCGTCAGCCGTTTTGAAGTGGGTAAAGACAAATGGGCGTTTAATCGCGAAGAGGTGATGCTGACTTGCCGACCGGGTAATGCTTTGTATGTCATCAACCCAAGTACCCTCGTGCAGTATCCTTTAAACGATATCGCACAAAAGGAAGTTGCCAGTGGGAAGACTAAAGCCCAACCCATTTCGGTGATTCAGATTGATGATCCTAACAATCCCGGCGAAAAAATGAGTCTGGCACCGTTTATAGAACGAGCTGAAAAACTCTGTTAATTACCTAAAATAGCCTTTTGATTTCCAATAAAAAAACCGCCTCAGTTCTTTCACCAGAACGGGCGGTTTTTAACATTTCAGCTGATGACCACCACGCTTTTTATTGACCATTTTGCACGCAAACTGGAAAACCTGGCGTCGTCATCTATTCTTAAAGGGCAAGGCAACTAAGCCTGCATTAATGCCAACTTTTAGCGCACGGCTCTCTCCCAAGAGCCATTTCCCTGGACCGAATACAGGAATCGTGTTCGGTCTCTTTTTATCTGTTAAAAGCCAGAAGCATTTCCTTCGCTGACTTTATAGTCAACCATAACACACACTCTACTGTCTGAGTCCAGCGTTTTTTAACATTCTTGTTAAGATTATGTGATCTTTAGCGCGGGAGGAAAATATTGATGAAACAGCCTGCGCCCGTTTATCAGAGAATTGCGGGTCATCAATGGCGACATATCTGGCTTTCTGGCGATATACACGGTTGTCTTGAGCAGTTGCGCCGCAAATTATGGCATTGTCGTTTTGATCCGTGGCGAGATTTACTTATCTCAGTAGGAGACGTTATCGATCGTGGGCCGCAAAGTTTACGTTGTCTGCAGTTACTGGAACAACATTGGGTTTGTGCGGTAAGAGGCAATCATGAACAGATGGCGATGGATGCGCTGGCATCCCAGCAGATGTCTTTGTGGTTGATGAATGGCGGCGACTGGTTTATTGCGCTGGCAGATAATCAACAGAAACAAGCGAAAACGGCGCTGGAAAAATGTCAGCATTTGCCCTTTATTCTTGAAGTACACAGTCGTACCGGCAAACATGTTATTGCTCATGCCGATTATCCAGATGATGTTTATGAATGGCAAAAGGACGTTGATTTGCATCAGGTCTTGTGGAGCCGCTCGCGATTAGGTGAACGCCAAAAAGGGCAGGGAATTACAGGTGCTGATCATTTCTGGTTTGGTCATACACCGTTGCGACATCGCGTGGATATTGGCAACCTGCATTATATTGATACCGGTGCTGTCTTTGGGGGCGAACTGACTCTTGTGCAATTGCAATAATTAAAAATCACCATACTCCTGTGCTGGTCGCCAGAAACCATCTATAAAATCCTCAATCGGAAAACAACCGCCATGGCGGATCCGTTGATCGCTCATAGAATAAAGACACTGCTGTTCCGTGTTGTAGACATCCACAACAATATCTTCACAACCGCCATCCAGGTAGCAAACAAAAAGTACCAGCGCGAACATTTCATCCCCGAAGTGTGGTGCCGTACCGTTAAGTTTAGGAGAGATTTTACAACGGGGGAATAACCAGGACAAATAACCCGCCATGCCGACGGGTTCTTTTTGGATCAGGCAAGACGCATAATCCAGGCATCAGATTGTTGATCGTAACGGGTACGGTAAAGGACAGAGTGTTCGCCATTTAGCAGGGCAGGGATACTGGTTTCAGCATCCCAGGCATCCAGTTGCATACATAAATCGGGGTCAGATTTACAAGGAATGGTTAACGTTCGATCACCTGGCGATTCACCGTGTAATTCGCCGTCGTCGATTTCAAAAGCGCCTATGCGCACACTGGTTTTCATCTTCGTGCTCTCCATTTAGCTGCCGATTGTGGTACGACCAGTCCGATCGCACCATTTTTCAGCCTAGTTGAGGCAGCCGAATGTGCCAGTCAAAAAGTGCGCTTTTTTTGTGCGCTGTCAGGCGTTACCGGTAAAAAGTTTCCCATCGCGCACCAGTTCACGCGGATAGCTGTTTTTCAATCGCGAACCAATCCGTTTGGCTAAACCAATCGGTTGATGCTGGAAAGTAACCAATACATCATCCGCCACTGGCGCGGCTTGCGGGTAAACATCGCGCCCGCGATACCACTCCTCCGCTTCCTGCGGTGTCAGCTCGAATGCATTCATATTATCGGGTGAGGCAAGAGCAATAACCGCTTCATGCTGCCAGCGATAACCTTTGTTGTGCGTCTCGGCAAGTTTAATCCCCAACCGAGAAAATCGGACTTTACCGATCAGGGCTTCAATGCCCACCGGGAACAACCACAGTTCTTTGTCACGCTGCCAGAGGCGCAGGTTTTCATCCCAGTTTAAGCCAACACCTGCAGCCGCCTGACGAATTTGTCCAGCTTCGCGATCTTTCACCGGGCTGAACGGGAAATTGCCCACTTTGTATTTGGGGGCGGGTAAGGCGGGAATCGCCTGAGTTTTACGCAGACGAGCAACGAAGAAGCCTTCGCAGTCGTAAATTTGTGGGAAAACATGCAAAAAGCCTTCTTCGGTCAGCGCTTTGTTTGCACCAGGGAAGAGATCGCCAAGTGGTAAAAACTCTACTGCGTCGGGGTAAGTCTCTTTCAGCCACAGGCAAACGGCTTCGTTTTCTTCCTGGTTTAAGGTACAGGTCGAGTAAACCAGCGTACCACCAGGACGTAATGCATGAAAGGCGCTGTCGATAAGCTCCCGTTGTGTAGCTGCGATTTCCTGATTGCTTTCTGGTGACCAGTTTTTTAGCGCATCGGGATCTTTACGCACCACGCCTTCGCCAGAGCAGGGAGCGTCCAGCAAAATGGCATCGAACATTTCTGGCACTGCCGCACCAAACACGCGGCCATCAAAATGTGTGAGCGCAACATTACTGATGCCACAGCGGCTGATATTGGCATGTAACACTTTTACCCGACTGGCGGAAAACTCATTGGCAAGGATTGCCCCTTCGTTATTCATCCGCGCGGCAATTTGCGTCGTTTTGGAGCCTGGCGCAGCTGCGACATCCATCACCCGCTGTGGTGCATTATCGTCAGCAAACAAGGCGGCAACGGGCAACATTGAACTGGCTTCCTGAATATAAAACAGGCCGCTTAAATGCTCGGCGGTACTACCCAATGGCAATGCATCTTCATTGTCGCGTTCAATCCAGAAACCTTCTTCACACCACGGAATTGGCGTAAGCGTCCAGCCATAAGGAGCGGTTAATTGCAGGAAATCAGCAACGGAGATTTTCAGCGTATTAACGCGAATGCTGCGGCGCAACGGGCGCTGACAGGCGGCAAGAAAATCATCAAATGAGAGCGTCGAAGGCATCGCTTCGCGCATTTGTGTCAGAAAGGCGTCCGGGAAATAAACGGTGTGTTGGGCCACGAGCATGTACCACTGGCAAAAAAACAGGCGCGCAGTTTAGCATAAACGCTCCGGCGCAGGCACGCCGGAGCAGTGGGCATTATTTGGGAAGCGCAGTTCCCCATTCACGCCACTCTTTCGGTTCACTTTCCTGCAACAGGAAGTGTTTGCCTTCCTGGGCTTTCGGTGCCAGTGGCGTACCCGGAGGCGTGGCGAAGGCGATGCCGCCACGGATAAACTGGTTAAAGGTGCCGGTTTTCACTACGCCGCCCGTCAGACCAAAGTCCAGACTGTAACCCGATGCCAACCAGAAGACGGAATTGTTACGCACCAGGTGTTGATAGCGTTTACTGATGCGCATCGCAATCATCACGCGATCTGACAATGTCCCCAGCGTCATTCCTGTAACCGTACCGACTTCCAGACCACGGAACAGCACAGGCGTACCAATACCTAACGAACCGGCTTCCGGCGCTTCAACAATAATGCTTAAGCCATCCAGGTAACGCGAATCAGTAATGGTGGCCTCTTGTAATTCAAAGTCGCGGCGAGGATTGCCCCGGCCTGGTTCGACGTTGATATACGGCTGGAGGATAGTATCAAGATGCTCAACGCCCGCGGCTGAAATTTGCGGTGTGACCACTGAGAAGCGCGTACCACCGCGAGCAAAGGTCTGGACATATTCCGGATAGAGCACCGCCTTTGCCTGTACTTCATTGCGCGCGGTAATCAGATCCAGCGTCTGGATTTGCCCGATATCAATACCGAGATAGCGAATTGGCATCCCGACCGCCAGTTTTCCGGCATCGAAAGCGTGAAGCGTAATCTGCCCACCAACCGCACGGGCCGCTGTTTCGGAAGCATACAGAATACGTTTGTCGCCTTTACGCTGACTGGCGCTGGCACCACTGAGGTTATCGAAGCTAATAGCCCCTTTTAATGCTCTGGAGAGCGGGGATGCCTGTACGGTCAGGCCACTACCATTCAGCTGAACTTTCGCCCCGCCTTCTGCCCAGAACACGCTATTGCTGGTCAGAAGGTTGCGATACTCCGGCTTAATATGCAGATCGATATCAAACGCGTTAGCTCGCGGACGCACGGTAATAACTTCACCAACTTCAAATTTACGGTACAGCACTACCGATCCTGCCTGCACATCCGGCAGCGTCTCTGCACTCAAACTCACGGTTGTGGTGGGTAAATCGCTAAGGCTGTTCTCCAGCGCTTTTTCCAGATTGGCATACAGTGGATAGCTGGCTTTCATCTCGCCTTTATCGCCCGGCAGAATACGTATCCCGCCGTTAATCCATTCTGAGGCGCTGGCACCGAGAAACTCAACGCCATCCAGCCCCACCTTCACGTCGACACGGCTGTTGACGACAAATTTGCTATCGCCTTTTACCAGTTCTCGATGCTGAGGCTCGATGGCGACGGTAAAGGTGACGCCTTTGCTGGTGAGTTTACGATCGATAACCTGGCCTACCTGCACGCCGTGAAGAATGAGCGGCTGACCAGCATCAATACCGTAACTTTCCGGCGCGGTCAGGGTCAGCGTCAGAACATCAGGTTCATGCAGCAGTGCTTTTTCGCCTGGCACAACAACGAACTCTTTGCGTGGCTCGCCATCGCCGGGTACCAACTCGAAGGTTTTGCCAGTCAGCAGGGCGCTGAGATTGGCATCGCTAAGGGATAATTTCGGATTACGTAATTCGATGCGGGTATTTTCACGAAGCAGGGTAACGACGCTGGGATCAACTGTCATTTCCCCAGTGACTTTACCACCAGGATTTAAATCCAGTTTAGTTAGCTGTCCGACTTCCAGTCCCTGATACATTAATGGCGTCGAGTCGGCGGTTAATCCTGCCCCACTCGGCAGTTCCAGTTTTATTATTACGCCACGCTGGCTGTGGGCCAGATCTTCATACAGACCAAAGGTATCTTCCGCCTCGGCAGGTTTCGACTCTTCAGGTGAATCGAAGGCAATCGCACCGTTAACCAGTGCCGCCAGACTTTCCAGTTTCACCTTCGCGCCACTGATACTGACATTGGCATCAACGCCGGAAACGTTCCAGAAACGGCTACCTTTTTTCACCAGATCGGTAAAACGCCGCTCGATCAGGACATCAATCACCACGCCTTGCTTGTTGGGATTGATGGCATAGTCGTAGACTTTTCCCACAGGGATCTTGCGGAAATAGACCAATGAACCGCTGTTCAGCGAACCGAGATCGGGGGCTTGCAGGTGGATCATCAGATCGCCATTGTCCAGTCGATATTTCGGTTGGGTATCGAGTGCGACAAAGTGATCCTGCTCTTTACCTTTACCTGGCATCATGCCGATATAGTTACCACCGACGAGGGCGTCCAGCCCGGAGACACCTGCCAACGATGCTTTTGGCGTCACCAGCCAGAACTGAGTCTCTTCGCGCAGCGCATCTTTCATATCGGACTTGATGCTGACCTTGACTTCAATCTTACGAAGATCGTCGCTGAGGCTGATATCCTGCACTGTTCCGACTTCAACGCCCTGATAACGAACAGGCGTACGGCCCGGGACAATACCATCCGCCGACATAAAGTCGATGGTGACGGTATTACCCCGGTCCTGATAACTGTCCCAAATCAGCCAACCGGCAATCATTAGCGCGATGAACGGCAGCAGCCAGAAAGGTGAGATACGGCGTTTATTTTTAATCTGCGCTTCAGTCGTCGAAGCGGGCGTTTCCTGACTCATGTGCATCCCAAAGTAAGCGGCTGTCCAGCCATTCCACAGCAAGAATAGTCAAAATTACCGCTGCGCCGAAATAAAACGCAGCCGGTCCCATAGTAAAAGCGAGGATCTGATCGCGATTAATCAGCGACATGGTTAAAGATATGACAAACAGGTCGAGCATCGACCAGCGACCAATCCAGGTCACCATCCGCAGTAACAGAATGCGTGTGCGTAAACCTTGCTGGCATTTAAAATGAATGCTCAACAGTAAAGTGAACATGACGATCACTTTAGTAAACGGTACCAGAATACTGGCGATAAACACGATTCCCGCAACCGCAATGTTGCTACTTGCCAGCGACATAATTCCGGAAAGAATTGTATCTTCCTGCCGTCCTCCGTTCAGATAAATGATAGAAATAGGCAACAGGTTGGCAGGTAACAACAAAACGATTGACGCTAACAGCGCCGCCCAGCATTTTTGCAAACTATGACGGCGACGCAGGCGTAGCGGGATATGGCAACGCGGGCAGCGACCACGCTGATCAGGATAGCCGGTAAAATGGCACCCAAGACAGACACGAAGTTTCTCGTCCCTACGCGTAGCGGGGCGCTGCGGATAAAATCGCTCCCACAGCTCCTCGACATTAAGATGTGACAACGTCACCGTCGTTAAAATCACCAACGCCACAAAAGAGAACAAGCCGACACCCGCCTGGATATGGGCATAATCCTGTACCTTTATAGAAGCAACGCCAATGCCGACCAGGTAGATATCCAGCATTACCCACTCTTTAAGTCGCTCAAGCATCAGCAGTACCGGACGTAAATTCATTCCCAGTCGGTTACCAAACCATAAATATGCTATGGAGGACACCAGAATGAGGGGGGCACCAATAACGCAGAAAAAGACCATCGCCCCCGTTATCGTATCGCCCTGTTTGGTCATTTGCCAGATGCCTTGCATGACGTTGGCGTCGATACGAATACCTAACAGCCAGATATGCAACAGCGGTTCGCCCCAGGCAAACGGCA
Source organism: Escherichia sp. KCJ4928 (assembly GCF_004352695.1). Lineage (NCBI taxonomy): Bacteria > Pseudomonadati > Pseudomonadota > Gammaproteobacteria > Enterobacterales > Enterobacteriaceae > Escherichia > Escherichia sp. KCJ4928. The sequence goes on along the minus strand of NZ_SJWV01000025.1, from coordinate 252 downwards.
TCAGCAACAGCATGGTGAAAGCCATTGCCGCCAGGCGCGTTAGCGACCAGTCGCGCCCGTCGCGAATTTTTGCCTGACAGCGCGGACAATAGGCACTCTGATGAGAATTTATCTCGGGCAGGCTAAACAGCATGTCGCATTGCGGGCAACGTTGGTAATCACCACGCGGCAGTTCCTCGCCGATTGACCTCACTGTTATCTTTTTTGTCGGCGTAATTTGTGGTGTGTTAAGAGCCATGACGTGCCAAATGT
>NZ_SJWV01000259.1:0-4000 GCF_004352695.1 Escherichia sp. KCJ4928 | reverse complement strand
GGGCCATTGATGAGGTACTGAGACGATGACGGAGGCGGATTTGTATCCTCATCTGGCGCATCTTGCCGGCGGGCAGGTGTACCCGTATGTGGTCCCCCTGCTGGATGGCAGGCCGTCGGTGGCGCTTCCGTGGGTGGTTTTCAGCCTGATTTCATCGGTGTCAGCGGACGTGATGGGCGGGCAGGCGGAGTCCTCAGTGTCGGTGCAGATAGACGTTTATGCCGGGACTGTGACGCAGGCGCGTCAGATACGTCAGGACGCCCGTGAAGCCATAATGCTGCTGGCCCCGGGATCCGTCAGTGAAATGCAGGACTATATTCCGGAAAACCGCTGTTACCGTGCAACCCTGGAGTTTCAGGTCACGGTGTGACTTTTTCTTTTTTCTACAAAACCCATACCCCGCCGCGTGCGGGTTTTTTATTATCAGGAGGCAGAATGTCTGCTTTGTATGAACGCTCACAGCTGACTCAGGTGATGATTTCATCTGCCCCGGCGACTGCTGAAACTATGGATAAGGCGGAATATCTGCGCCTGGACTGCACCATCAAGGAAGTCCAGTTCACCGCCGGTCAGAAACAGGATATTGATGTGACCACGCTCTGCTCCACAGAGCAGGAGAACATCAATGGTCTGGGGGCGTCGTCTGAGATTTCCATGTCGGGTAATTTTTATCTGAATCAGGCCCAGAACGCCCTGCGTGATGCCTATGACAATGACGCGTTGTATGCGTTTAAGGTGCTGTTTCCGTCCGGTAAGGGCTTTAAATTCCTGGCGGAAGTGCGCCAGCACACCTGGTCATCCGGTACCAACGGCGTGGTGGCTGCAACGTTCTCACTGCGTCTGAAAGGCAAACCGGTGTCCTTTGTGGTACCGCTGGCGTTTGTGAAAAATCTGGATAAGACACTTACCGTGAATACCGGTGCGCTGCTGACAATGTCAGTCAGTGCCAACGGGGGAATGCCGCCGTATAAATACGCCTGGAAGAAGGATGGTCAGCCGGTTGACGGGCAGACGACAGACACCTTCAGTAAGCCCGGTGCGCAGTCCGCTGATGCGGGGAAATATACCTGCGTGGTGACCGATTCGGCAGAGAAAGCACAGAGTGTGACGTCTGTTGAATGCACCGTGACAGTGAGCGCAGCCGCCGGATAAGGGGATGGGGCATCATGAAAAAGGATCTGAAAACGCTGGCGCTGGCCAGACTGTCAGGGTTTCGTCATAAAACGGTGAAGGTGCCGGAATGGGGTAATGTCAGCGTGGTGCTGCGGGAGCCTTCGGCAGAGGCCTGGTATCTGTGGCAGGACGTGCTCAATGGTGATGGAGAGGATGACGATACCCTGTCGGTGGTGGCGAAAACCCGCCGTAACCTGGAAGCGGATGTGACGCTGTTCTGCGATGTCCTGTGTGATACGGACCTGCAGCGGGTGTTCACTCCGGACGACCGTGAGCAGGTGCTGGCCGTCTATGGTCCGGTACATGCCCGGTTGCTGCGTCAGGCACTGGAACTGATCGCTGATGCAGAGTCGGCCAGAAAAAAGTAGCCCGCCCGGAAATTCGCTTTCTGATGCGACTTGCGCTCCGTCTGGGGCGCACCTTATCCGAACTGCGCCACAGCCTGAGTGCGAGCGAGGCGATGATGTGGATGGAGTTCGACAGGATATCCCCGCTGGGTGATGAGCGCGGGGATATCCGTAATGCACAGATCGTGAAAGCGTTTTTCGGGGCACAGGGTATGAATGTTGCACTGAAGGACGCCATGCTCTGCTGGGGCGAGGATGAGGATAAGCCGGAGGTGGATCCGTTTGCGGCGCTGGAAGACGCGCTGAGCTTTGCAGCACAGTCATGAATGATGAGAACCGCTGAGGCGGTTTTTTTACGCCCGGAGAAAGGTGAATGGCGACGTTACGTGAACTGATTATCAAAATTTCGGCAAATTCACAGTCATTCCAGTCGGAGATCCAGCGGGCGTCCCGTATGGGCAGTGAATATTACCGTACCCTGCAGAATGGCGGACGTCAGGCTGCTGCGGCAGCTAGGGAGCAGCGCCGGGCTCTGGCTGAGCTGAACAGCCAGTTGACGGAAATCCGCGTTTCGGCTGTCGGAATGACCGGTGCGTTTGCCGGTGCCTTTGCCACCGGACACCTGATTTCGCTGGCGGATGAATGGAGCTCCGTGAATGCCCGTCTGAAACAGGCGTCGCAGTCATCGGATGAATTTGCGTCATCACAGAAAGTACTGATGAATATCAGCCAGCGGACAGGCACCGCATTTTCGGATAATGCGGCTCTGTTTGCCCGTTCGGCTGCCTCGATGCGTGAATATGGTTACAGTGCTGATGATGTGCTGAAGGTGACGGAGGCCATTTCGACAGGGCTGAAAATTTCCGGTACCAGTACGGCAGAGGCGGGTTCGGTGATCACCCAGTTCAGCCAGGCGCTGGCACAGGGTGTGTTACGCGGTGAGGAATTTAATTCGGTCAATGAAAGTGGGGACCGGATCATTCGCGCACTGGCTGCAGGCATGGGCGTGGCCCGTAAAGATCTGAAGGCGATGGCGGACGATGGTCAACTGACGGCGGATAAAGTCGTTCCCGCGTTAATCAGCCAGCTGGGGATATTGCGTGATGAATATGCAGCCATGCCGGAAACGGTGTCTGACGGGATCACGAAGGTGGAAAACGCCTTTATGGCCTGGGTGGGCGGCGCGAATGAGGCCAGCGGAGCGACGAAAACGCTCTCCGGCGCACTGAACGGTGTGGCCGGAAATATTGATACCGCGGCAACAGCTGCGGGTGTGCTGGTTGCTGTCGGGGTCGCCCGGTACTTTGGCAATATGGCATCCGGTGTGGGAAAGGCCACGACAGAACTGCTTGCTGCGAAGTCTGGCACTGTTGCCCTGGCAGCGGCGCAGGCAGATGCTGCGGTTCAGGTGCAACGTAAGGCGGCGGCTGACGCTCTGGCGGCAGAACGTGCCTGGCAACTGGCACAGGCAGAACTCGCCGTGGCCAGAAATACCAGTGCGGAGGCGCTGGTCACACAGAATGCCGTCGCAAAACGTCGGGCCATGATTGTGGCCAATGCTGCACTGGTGCAGTCGAATCATGCAGTGGCGGCCTCGGGGAAGGCGCTGGAGAATGCCACGTCGGTTACGGGAATGCTGAAAAGTGGCGCTGCATCCCTGCTTTCTCTGGTCGGCGGGATACCCGGTTTACTGATGCTTGGGGCCGGTGCCTGGTACACGGTGTACCAGCGTCAGGAACAGGCCAGGGAGTCCGCGCGCCAGTATGCATCGACGATTGATGAAATCCGGGCAAAGCTGCCAGGAATGACCCTTCCGGAACTGGCTGATAATGAGGGTAAAACCCGCGAAGCACTGGAAGAGCAGAATCGTCTGATTGCTGAGCAGGAAAGTAAAGTCCGGGGACTGAAAACACAGATTACTGACTATCAGCGCTGGCTGCAGGAAAATCCACAGGGTGGTTCAGGTGCGGAGATTATAACCCACGGCCTTGCTGAGGCAACCGGCAGGCTGGCGGTTGAACAGTCACGACTGACACAGATGCAGGAAAGGGCGAGGTCTGTACAGGAAACGCTGGCGTCACTGGAGTACAACCGTGTAGCGAGGATACGTGAGGAGGCGGCAGAGCAGAACAGGGCATACCAGGCATTACTGCAGATGAATGTTCAGCATACGGAATTCAACCGCCTGCTGGGGCTGGGTAATGAACTGCTGCAACAGCGTCAGGGACTGGCGAGTGTACCGCTGCGACTGCCGCAGGCCACTCTGGATGATAAACAGCAGAGCGCCCTGAATAACTCAGAGCGTCAACTGGCCCTGTCCCGGCTGAAAGGGGAAGAAAAAGAGCGTGCCCGGCTGGGGTATGCAGCGGATGACCTTGGTCTGGTGGGGGATATGTATCAGGAGGCGAGGCAGCGTTACATCCGTAATTCGATGGAAGCCTGGCGCAATAATGAGGCGAATAAACCCAAATCCCGGGGCG
>NZ_SJWV01000258.1:0-4023 GCF_004352695.1 Escherichia sp. KCJ4928 | reverse complement strand
AATAAAAAGACTATTGTTTATAATATTGTTCTCAGCATTATATGATTATTTGTCCTGATAACTCTCCTATGTTGAATGTTTATATGATTTTCCTTGAAACATATAATGCAAATTTTCGATTTATTTTCCATCATTAATCCAGATAAACAACAAACTAATAGTATGCAAGGAGACATTATTTGTTTCGCCAGGATGCTTTAGAAAACAGAAAAATGAAGTGGCAGGGACGGGCAATATTACTTCCCGGAATACCACTGTGGTTAATCATGCTGGGAAGCATTGTGTTTATTACGGCATTTCTGATGTTCATTATTGTTGGTACCTATAGCCGCCGTGTTAATGTCAGTGGTGAGGTCACAACCTGGCCAAGAGCTGTCAATATATATTCAGGTGTACAGGGATTTGTTGTCAGGCAGTTTGTTCATGAAGGGCAGTTGATAAAAAAAGGGGACCCTGTTTATCTGATTGACATCAGTAAAAGCACACGCAATGGTATTGTCACTGATAATCATCGCCGGGATATAGAAAACCAGCTGGTTCGTGTGGACAACATTATTTCCCGTCTGGAAGAAAGTAAAAAAATAACGCTAGATACCCTGGAAAAACAACGTCTGCAATACACAGATGCGTTCCGTCGCTCATCAGACATTATACAGCGTGCAGAGGAAGGGTTAAAAATAATGAAAAATAATATGGAGAATTACAGATACTATCAGTCAAAAGGACTGATTAATAAAGATCAATTAACTAACCAAGTTGCATTATATTATCAACAACAAAACAACCTTCTCAGTCTGAGCGGACAAAATGAACAAAATGCCCTGCAGATAACCACTCTGGAGAGTCAGATTCAGACTCAGGCAGCAGATTTTGATAATCGTATCTATCAGATGGAACTGCAACGACTCGAATTGCAGAAAGAACTGGTTAACACTGATGTGGAAGGCGAAATCATTATCCGGGCGTTGTCTGACGGGAAAGTTGACTCCCTGAGTGTCACTGTAGGGCAAATGGTCAATACCGGAGACAGCCTTCTGCAGGTTATTCCTGAGAACATTGAAAACTATTATCTTATTCTCTGGGTCCCGAATGATGCTGTTCCTTATATTTCGGCTGGTGACAAAGTGAATATTCGTTATGAAGCCTTCCCCTCAGAAAAATTTGGGCAGTTCTCTGCTACGGTTAAAACTATATCCAGGACTCCTGCGTCAACACAGGAAATGTTGACCTATAAGGGAGCACCTCAAAATACGCCGGGTGCCTCTGTTCCCTGGTATAAAGTCATTGCGACGCCAGAAAAGCAGATAATCAGGTATGACGAAAAATACCTCCCTCTGGAAAATGGAATGAAAGCCGAAAGTACACTATTTCTGGAAAAAAGGCGTATTTACCAGTGGATGCTTTCTCCTTTCTATGACATGAAACACAGTGCAACAGGACCGATCAATGACTAACAGGAATTTCAGACAAATTATAAATCTGCTTGATTTGCGCTGGCAACGTCGTGTTCCGGTTATTCATCAGACGGAGACCGCTGAATGTGGACTGGCCTGCCTGGCAATGATATGCGGTCATTTTGGTAAGAATATTGACCTGATATATCTTCGCCGGAAGTTTAATCTCTCTGCCCGTGGAGCAACCCTTGCAGGAATCAATGGAATAGCGGAGCAACTGGGGATGGCCACCCGGGCTCTTTCACTGGAGTTGGATGAACTTCGAGTCCTCAAAACGCCGTGTATTCTCCACTGGGATTTCAGTCACTTCGTCGTTCTGGTCAGCGTAAAGCGTAACCGTTATGTACTGCATGATCCGGCCAGGGGCATAAGATATATCAGCCGGGAGGAAATGAGCCGATATTTTACAGGCGTTGCACTTGAGGTCTGGCCCGGAAGTGAATTCCAGTCGGAAACCCTGCAGACCCGCATAAGTCTTCGTTCACTGATTAACAGTATTTACGGTATTAAAAGAACGCTGGCAAAAATTTTCTGTCTGTCAGTTGTAATTGAAGCAATCAATCTGCTAATGCCGGTGGGGACACAGCTGGTTATGGATCATGCTATTCCTGCGGGGGACAGAGGACTACTGACGCTAATTTCTGCTGCTCTGATGTTTTTTATATTACTCAAAGCTGCAACGAGTACGCTGCGCGCATGGTCTTCACTGGTTATGAGCACGCTCATCAATGTACAGTGGCAGTCGGGGCTGTTCGATCATCTTCTCAGACTACCGCTGGCGTTTTTTGAACGCCGAAAATTAGGTGATATCCAGTCACGTTTTGACTCCCTTGACACATTGAGGACCACATTTACCACCAGTGTGATCGGGTTCATAATGGACAGCATTATGGTTGTCGGTGTTTTTGTGATGATGCTGTTATACGGAGGATATCTCACCTGGATAGTTCTCTGCTTTACCACAATTTACATTTTTATTCGTCTGGTGACATACGGCAATTACCGACAGATATCAGAAGAATGTCTTGTCAGGGAGGCCCGTGCCGCCTCCTATTTTATGGAAACATTATATGGTATTGCCACGGTAAAAATCCAGGGGATGGTCGGAATTCGGGGGGCACACTGGCTTAATATGAAAATAGATGCGATAAATTCGGGTATTAAGCTAACCAGGATGGATTTGCTCTTCGGAGGAATAAATACCTTTGTTACCGCCTGTGATCAGATTGTAATTTTATGGCTGGGAGCAGGCCTTGTGATCGATAATCAGATGACAATAGGAATGTTTGTAGCGTTTAGTTCTTTTCGTGGGCAGTTTTCGGAAAGAGTTGCCTCTCTGACCAGTTTTCTTCTTCAGCTAAGAATAATGAGTCTGCACAATGAGCGCATTGCAGATATTGCATTACATGAAAAGGAGGAAAAAAAACCTGAAATTGAAATCGTTGCTCATATGGGGCCAATATCCCTGGAAACCAATGGTTTAAGCTATCGTTATGACAGTCAGTCAGCACCGATATTCAGTGCTCTGAGTTTATCAGTAGCTCCGGGGGAAAGTGTGGCTATAACTGGTGCTTCCGGTGCGGGAAAAACCACATTAATGAAAGTACTATGTGGACTATTTGAACCTGATAGCGGGAGGGTACTGATAAATGGTATAGATATACGCCAAATTGGAATAAATAATTATCACCGGATGATAGCCTGTGTTATGCAGGATGACCGGCTATTTTCAGGCTCAATTCGTGAAAATATCTGTGGTTTCGCAGAGGAAATGGATGAAGAGTGGATGGTAGAATGTGCCAGAGCAAGTCATATTCATGATGTTATAATGAATATGCCAATGGGATATGAAACATTAATAGGTGAACTTGGGGAAGGTCTTTCTGGCGGTCAAAAACAGCGTATATTTATTGCACGAGCCTTATACCGGAAACCAGGAATATTATTTATGGATGAGGCAACCAGTGCTCTTGATTCAGAGAGTGAACATTTCGTGAATGTTGCCATAAAAAACATGAATATCACCAGGGTAATTATTGCACACAGAGAAACAACGTTGAGAACTGTTGATAGAGTTATTTCTATTTAAACTATAGAGGAATTACAACCGTATAAGGAATATTTCTTCCTGTTATAATTCCTCGTTATGCTCAGATATCTGTTGGAGGAGGAATGGAAGATAGACAATCCACCAAGAAGAAATATCATTCTGTGTGGATTGTCCAATAACTGTTCTTTCTTATATTAAATAAGAGTATTTATAAACAAACATCACTAAGATTATTTGGACTCCAATTACACAATCTTCCCGCAGCATAGTTCCATGCTTCTGAAGGTATCCCTTCGGGTTTTTGCTTAATTGTTCCTCCTAAACCGGATGGAGACATTGCAGGATTAGGTTTATGAGTGGATGCATAGTCATATATTGCACCTCCAGCCACCCCCCCAGCAGCTGCTCCAATTCCTCCTGCAACAAATTGCCCGGATAGTGTTCCTATAGCCATCGCAATATCACGCCCTGAAGCACCACCAGAAACAGAATCTAATTCATTTAGAGTCAGAGTTCTCA
>NZ_SJWV01000257.1:0-4036 GCF_004352695.1 Escherichia sp. KCJ4928 | reverse complement strand
ATAGAATCAAAAGATGCTTTATTTTATGAATGCGTAGTATTGTTGAATTCATGCTGATATTGAGTTCTTACCTGCTGAAGGAGAATCTTACCTTGTGTAAAATCAACAAGTTCAGCGGGGGTAGAATAAAGATAATCGCGATAGCTGACTAATCGCTTGAGAGCATCGCCTGAATCCTGATGCGACGAAACTGAGCAATTATCAATGATATTTGATAAAAACGCGATGCACTGACTGGCTCCGTTTAAAAGTGCATCTTTTTCCATTAAAGTAGCCATTAACACTCCTGTTAAATGATATTTTTCGGTGATTATAATACTGTTCTACAGGAGTGATTTTGCTTTTCAGATATTATTTAATCTATGTTTTCAGTGAGGATGGCGTATAACAATCGGTGAGCGTTATACGCCAGTAGGGAAATATTACTCAAACAAATTAAAATGCAGCTTCTGCACCACCTGCTCGGCATCTTCGCCGGGCACCAGGAAGCACAGGTTATGGCTGGATGCGCCGTAACAAATCATGCGAATGTTGAACGGTTCCAGTACGCCGAATACCTCTTTGCCAACGCCGCAGGCTTTTGACAGGTCATTGCCAATCAACGCGACCAGCGCCAGACCTTCTTCTACTTCCACCCGGCACAGTGCGGAAAGCTCCATCAGCAGAGATTGCGTCAGCAACGTATCGCCAGTGGAGGTTGAACCGGTGGTATCAAGGGTTAATGCCACGCTCACTTCTGACGTGGTGATTAAGTCTACCGAAATATTATGCCGCGCGAGGATGCCGAAAACTTCCGCGAGGAAGCCGCGAGAATGCAGCATATTCAGGCTGTGCAAAGTGAGCAGAGTCTGATTGCGACGAAGCGCCAGCGCGCGGAACAGCGGCGGATTTTCAGTTTTATTGCACACCAGCGTACCACCTGCGCGTGGGTCTTTGCTGGAGCCGACAAAGACCGGGATATCGCTGCGTACTGCGGGTAGCAACGTTGCCGGATGCAGTACTTTTGCACCAAAAGTTGCCATCTCTGCCGCTTCGGCAAACGCGATTTCATCAATGCGTTTTGCTGCGGAAACTACGCGTGGATCGGTGGTGTAGATGCCCGGGACGTCGGTCCAGATATCAACACGAGATGCGTGTAAAGCCTCCGCCAGCAAGGCTGCCGTATAATCGCTGCCTCCACGGCCAAGCGTCGTTGTACGACCTTTATTTTCGCTACCGATAAATCCCTGGGTGATCACTAAGCCGTCATTGAGGCGTGGGAGCAGCTGCAGCGCGGCCAGTTCCGCCAGCGCGGCTACATCTGGCTCTGCACGACCAAATCGGTCGTTGGTACGCATCACTTTACGTACATCAAACCACTGTGCCTGAACATCGCGTTCGCGCAGGATTTCGACAAACAGCAGGGTCGACATCAGCTCGCCGTGGCTGACCAGCTCATCTGTCAGCGCCGGAGACGTTGCCAGCGCCGCCGCTTCTGCCAGAACAGTAATGTTCTCCAGCAGACGTTCAATCTCTTCACGGATAACGTTCGGGTAACGCAGACGTTCCAGAATGGCAAACTGGATGTTGCGAATAGCGTCGAGTTTTTCGAATCGCTCGCCAGGTTCCAGCCCTTCCGCTAAAGCGACCAGCAGATTAGTGATACCAGCAGAAGCCGAGAGGACTACTAAACGCACGTTGGCATCAGAAAGCACAATATCAGCGCTGCGGTTCATGGCGTCAAAATCAGCTACGCTGGTACCGCCAAATTTGGAGACAACAATTTCAGACATAACTACCTCGTGTCAGGGGATCCATTTTCAGCCTTGGCACAAGGGAAGAGCGGAAGACGGGTGGGCGCAGAGCGATACTTCGCTACTATTTTCACCCAGAAGTGCTCCACCACTTGCGAAACGCCCGACTGCGAACGCTTCTGGTGACAACCCAGGGGATTCAGCCCCTGTAGCCGATGATGAACGTGGCCAGCCGTTCAATCACCTCGGCGATGCACCCCCTCAGGTGTTATCACAGGACTGGCTCCTCCAACACCGTTACTTGGGCAACGCGCCTCTTCTGGCCTGCGCTAGCGCAGGTAGTACATTTATAAATAAAGGGTGAGCGGGGCGGTTGTCAACGACGGGGTCATGCGGATTTTTCATCCACTCCTGGCGGTCAGTAGTTCAGCTAATAAATGCTTCACTGCGCTAAGGGTTTACACTCAACATTACGCTAACGGCACTAAAACCATCACATTTTTCTGTGACTGGCGCTACAATCTTCCAAAGTCACAATTCTCAAAATCAGAAGAGTATTGCTAATGAAAAACATCAATCCAACGCAGACCGCTGCCTGGCAGGCACTACAGAAACACTTCGATGAAATGAAAGACGTTACGATCGCCGATCTTTTTGCTAAAGACGGCGATCGTTTTTCTAAGTTCTCCGCAACCTTCGGCGATCAGATGCTGGTGGATTACTCCAAAAACCGCATCACTGAAGAGACGCTGGCGAAATTACAAGATCTGGCGAAAGAGTGCGATCTGGCGGGCGCGATTAAGTCGATGTTCTCTGGCGAGAAGATCAACCGCACTGAAAACCGCGCTGTGCTGCACGTAGCGCTGCGTAACCGTAGCAATACCCCGATTTTGGTTGATGGCAAAGACGTAATGCCGGAAGTCAACGCGGTGCTGGAGAAGATGAAAACCTTCTCGGAAGCGATTATCTCCGGTGAGTGGAAGGGTTATACCGGCAAAGCAATCACTGACGTAGTGAACATCGGGATCGGCGGTTCTGACCTCGGCCCGTACATGGTGACCGAAGCACTGCGTCCGTACAAAAATCACCTGAACATGCACTTTGTTTCTAACGTCGATGGGACTCACATCGCTGAAGTGCTGAAAAAAGTAAACCCGGAAACCACGCTGTTCCTGGTAGCATCTAAAACCTTCACCACTCAGGAAACCATGACCAACGCCCATAGCGCGCGTGACTGGTTCCTGAAAGCGGCAGGTGATGAAAAACACGTTGCGAAACACTTTGCGGCGCTCTCAACCAATGCCAAAGCCGTTGGCGAGTTTGGTATTGATACTGCCAACATGTTCGAGTTCTGGGACTGGGTCGGCGGTCGTTACTCTTTGTGGTCAGCGATTGGCCTGTCGATTGTTCTCTCCATCGGCTTTGATAACTTCGTTGAACTGCTTTCTGGCGCACACGCGATGGACAAGCATTTCTCCACCACGCCTGCCGAGAAAAACCTGCCTGTCCTGCTGGCGCTGATTGGCATCTGGTACAACAATTTCTTTGGTGCGGAAACTGAGGCGATTCTGCCGTATGACCAGTATATGCACCGTTTCGCGGCGTACTTCCAGCAGGGCAATATGGAGTCCAACGGTAAGTATGTTGACCGTAACGGTAACGTTGTGGATTACCAGACTGGCCCGATTATCTGGGGTGAACCAGGCACTAACGGTCAGCACGCGTTCTACCAGCTGATCCACCAGGGAACCAAAATGGTACCGTGCGATTTCATCGCTCCGGCTATCACCCATAACCCGCTCTCTGATCATCACCAGAAACTGCTGTCTAACTTCTTCGCCCAGACCGAAGCGCTGGCGTTTGGTAAATCCCGCGAAGTGGTTGAGCAGGAATATCGCGATCAGGGTAAAGATCCGGCAACGCTTGACTACGTGGTGCCGTTCAAAGTGTTCGAAGGTAACCGCCCGACCAACTCCATCCTGCTGCGCGAAATCACTCCGTTCAGCCTGGGGGCGTTGATTGCGCTGTATGAGCACAAAATCTTTACTCAGGGCGTGATTCTGAACATCTTCACCTTCGACCAGTGGGGCGTGGAGCTGGGTAAACAGCTGGCGAACCGTATTCTGCCAGAGCTGAAAGATGGCAAAGAAATCAGCAGCCACGATAGCTCGACCAATGGTCTGATTAACCGCTATAAAGCGTGGCGCGGTTAATTTAAAAACCTTAATAACAATGCCGACGTTATGTCGGCATTGTTTTATCAGATAAATCCCCTTGTCTGTGATTTAACGGAAATCATACCG
>NZ_SJWV01000256.1:0-4059 GCF_004352695.1 Escherichia sp. KCJ4928 | reverse complement strand
TCTCACCGTCCCGGAATGGCACGTCACTGGACCTGCAGGCCGGACTGGAAGCCCGTGTCCGGGAAAATATCACCCTGGGCGTTCAGGCCGGTTATGCCCACAGCGTCAGCGGCAGCAGCGCTGAAGGGTATAACGGTCAGGCCACACTGAATGTGACCTTCTGACAGAACCATCGCCTCTCTGTGGTCCCGGTCATCATGACCGGGACCCGGACCGGCGCAACGGATCTTCAACGCCACATTCGCTGGCATTAACAATAACATGATATTCATCACGGAGTGACTATGTTACAGATAGTCGGCGCGCTGATCCTGCTGATCGCAGGATTTGCCATTCTTCGCCTTTTGTTCAGAGCATTAATCAGCACGGCTTCTGCGCTGGCAGGGCTCATATTGCTGTGTCTGTTCGGCCCGGCCTTACTGGCTGGCTATATCACCGAACGCATAACCCGGTTGTTCCATATTCGCTGGCTGGCAGGCGTATTTCTGACGATTGCCGGAATGATCATCAGCTTCATGTGGGGACTTGATGGTAAACATATCGCGCTGGAGGCTCATACCTTTGACTCTGTGAAATTTATTCTGACCATCGCTCTCGCCGGTGGTCTGCTGGCTGTTCCCCTGCAGATCAAAAACATTCAGCAGAACGGGATCACACCAGAAGATATCAGCAAGGAAATTAACGGGTATTACTGCTGTTTTTATACTGCCTTTTTCCTTATGGCGTGTTCTGCATGCGCACCATTGATCGCGTTACAGTACGATATTTCACCGTCACTGATGTGGTGGGGCGGGTTGTTGTACTGGCTGGCTGCATTAGTGACGCTGCTATGGGCGGCCAGCCAGATCCAGGCGCTGAAAAAACTGACCTGTGCCATCCGCCAGACACTGGAAGAACAACCGGTGCTCAACAGTAAATCGTGGCTGACCAGTTTGCAAAACGATTACAGCCTTCCTGAAACGCTGACGGAGCGCATCTGGCTGACGCTCATTTCTCAACGGATTTCCCGGGGAGAGCTGAGGGAATTTGAACTGGCAGACGGAAACTGGTTACTGAACAATGCCTGGTATGAAAGAAACATGGCAGGGTTTAACGAACAGTTGAAAGAGAACCTGTCATTCACACCTGATGAACTGAAAACGCTCTTCCGGAACCGCCTGAATTTATCACCGGAAGCGAATGACGATTTTCTCGATCGTTGCCTGGACGGCGGTGACTGGTATCCCTTTTCAGAAGGTCGCCGTTTTGTATCATTCCATCACGTGGATGAGCTTCGTATCTGTGCCTCCTGCGGGCTGACAGAAGTACATCATGCCCCGGAAAATCATAAGCCGGATCCGGAATGGTACTGCTCCTCTCTTTGTCGCGAAACAGAAACACTGTGTCAGGAAATTTATGAACGCCCTTACAACAGCTTTATTTCCGATGCAACGGCGAATGGTCTGATTCTCATGAAACTGCCGGAAACCTGGAGTACAAATGAGAAAATGTTTGCTTCCGGAGGGCAGGGACATGGGTTTGCCGCTGAACGGGGAAACCATATTGTCGACAGAGTCCGTCTGAAAAACGCACGGATCCTCGGTGATAATAATGCCAGAAATGGAGCAGACAGACTGGTCAGCGGAACAGAAATCCAGACGAAATATTGTTCAACTGCAGCCCGTAGCGTCGGTGCGGCATTCGACGGACAAAACGGACAGTATCGTTACATGGGAAATAATGGCCCCATGCAACTGGAAGTCCCCCGTGATCAGTATGCCGGCGCTGTTGAAACCATGAGGAATAAGATCCGCGAAGGTAAAGTACCCGGTGTAACCGATCCCGCAGAAGCGTCCCGGCTGATTCGTCGGGGACATCTGACTTATACTCAGGCCCGTAATATCACCCGGTTCGGGACCATCGAATCGGTCACTTATGATATTGCCGAGGGTTCGGTTGTCAGTCTGGCGGCCGGAGGGATCAGTTTTGCCCTGACGGCATCGGTCTTCTGGCTCAGCACCGGCGATCGCGATGCTGCCCTGCAGACAGCTGCTGTCCAGGCAGGAAAAACCTTCACCCGCACACTGGCTGTCTACGTCACAACCCAGCAACTCCACCGGCTCAGTGTTGTTCAGGGTATGCTGAAGCACATTGATTTTTCGACTGCCAGCCCGACTGTCCGACTGGCTCTTCAGAAGGGGACCGGTGCAGGAAATATCAGTGCCCTGAACAAAGTGATGAAGGGTACGCTGGTGACATCTCTGGCACTGGTAGCTGTCACAACCGGCCCTGACATGATCAAAATGTTGCGGGGACGGATCTCCGGTACGCAGTTCATCAGGAATCTTGCCGTGGCATCTTCCGGTGTGGCAGGTGGAGCTGTCGGGTCAGTGGCGGGCGGGATACTGTTCAGTCCACTGGGACCATTTGGTGCACTGACAGGGCGTGTGGTTGGCGGTGTTCTGGGGGGAATGATTGCCTCCGCTGTATCAGGAAAAATTGCCGGAGCGCTGGTTGAAGAAGATCGCGTCAAAATTCTGGCAATGATTCAGGAGCAGGTGACATGGCTTGCCGGCAGTTTCCTGCTGACCGGACATGAGATTGAAAATCTGAACGCGAATCTGGCCCGTGTTATCGATCAGAATGCTCTGGAGATCATTTTCGCCGCCGGTATACAACAACGGGCCGCGACCAATATGTTAATCAAACCACTGGTGGTCAGTATCATCAGGCAACGCCCCGTCATGGAATATGATGCATCCCATCTCGGCAATATGGTTAACCGACTGGAAGAAGCATTACCCCCGGAGTTACCGGCATAACGGCTATTCTGCGCCTTTTACGCTTTATCACCTGATTTGTCAGTGTCATCGTCATGACTCAGAGAGGTAAATACCATGATTCACCTGTTCAAAACCTGCATGATTACCGCCTTCATTCTGGGGTTAACGTGGTCTGCCCCACTCCGGGCACAGGATCAACGTTACATCAGTATACGCAATACAGATACGATATGGCTCCCGGGAAATATTTGTGCCTACCAGTTCCGGCTGGATAATGGCGGAAACGATGAAGGATTTGGCCCCCTCACCATCACTCTGCAACTCAAAGACAAATATGGTCAGACGCTGGTGACCAGAAAAATGGAAACGGAAGCTTTTGGTGGCAGTAATGCCACGCGAACCACAGACGCATTTCTGGAAACGGAGTGCGTGGAAAATGTCGCCACAACCGAAATCATTAAAGCAACTGAAGAAAGTAACAGCCATCGTGTCAGTCTGCCGTTATCTGTTTTCAATCCCCAGGACTACCATCCACTGCTGATTACCGTTTCCGGAAAAAACGTTAACTGATCCCTGAAGTCAGTTTCATGCTTCAGCCTCTGTCACAACGCGTGGCAGAGGCTTTTTATTTATCAGGAGAAAACAGATATGCCGGGTTACACAGAGTATGTCCTGGCTGAAGGATCTTTCTCATACGGGCAGGCGGTTGCTGTCATAACCGCTTACCGCAATGTGTTTATCCAGGATGACCCGGGAATGCATTTCCGTCGGGTTATCCGCAACGCGGAAGGTCAGCGACGCTGGCGCTGCCGGAATTCTGAACCCGATGCCGGAAAGGTGCTTAATACGCGGCTCGCCAGTGACGGTCTTCTCAGACAATAAACGTCATTCATTTCACCCATCAGGCCGCGTCTTCTCCGGGAGACGTGGCTTTTTCATTTATTACACCAGTAAATCTTAACCACCGATAAGGAGCAAATTATGCGACTAGCCAGTCGTTTTGGTTATGCGAACCAGATACGCCGTGACCGTCCGCTGACACACGAAGAACTGATGCACTATGTGCCGGGGATTTTCGGGGAAGATAAACACACGTCCCGAAGCCAGAACTATACGTACATCCCCACCATCACCGTACTGGAAAGCCTGCAGCGGGAAGGCTTTCAGCCATTCTTCGCCTGCCAGACCCGTGTGCGCGACCCGGGCCGCCGGGGATACACAAAACACATGCTGCGTCTGCGGCGGGCCGGAGAGATAAACGGAGAACATGTCCCTGAAATTATTCTGCTCAACTCTC
>NZ_SJWV01000255.1:0-4146 GCF_004352695.1 Escherichia sp. KCJ4928 | reverse complement strand
ATATAAATTAAACAAAATGAGTAAGAAGATGCAGAGCGATAAAGTGCTCAATTTGCCGGCAGGCTACTTTGGTATTGTGTTGGGGACGATAGGGATGGGATTTGCCTGGCGCTATGCCAGCCAGGTTTGGCAGGTCAGCCACTGGTTAGGGGATGGGCTGGTGATTCTGGCGATGATCATCTGGGGATTATTAACTAGCGCATTTATTACCCGACTCATACGCTTTCCGCATAGCGTGCTGGCGGAAGTTCGCCATCCAGTGCTGAGCAGTTTTGTGAGTTTGTTTCCGGCAACGACGATGCTGGTGGCGATTGGTTTTGTTCCGTGGTTTCGCCCACTGGCGGTGTGCCTGTTCAGTTTTGGTGTCGTGGTTCAGTTGGCTTATGCCGCCTGGCAAACTGCGGGATTATGGCGCGGATCTCACCCTGAAGAAGCTACCACGCCTGGACTGTATCTGCCGACAGTTGCCAACAACTTTATCAGCGCAATGGCCTGTGGTGCGTTGGGCTACACCGACGCCGGTCTGGTGTTTTTAGGCGCAGGCGTTTTCTCATGGCTAAGCCTTGAACCGGTGATCTTGCAGCGTCTGCGCAGTTCGGGAGAATTACCCACGGCACTGCGGACATCACTCGGCATTCAGCTCGCTCCTGCGCTGGTGGCTTGTAGTGCCTGGCTGAGCGTCAACGGCGGCGAGGGTGACACGCTGGCGAAAATGCTTTTCGGTTATGGACTGCTGCAACTGCTGTTTATGCTACGTCTGATGCCATGGTATCTCTCCCAGCCATTTAATGCTTCATTCTGGAGTTTCTCGTTCGGCGTATCTGCACTGGCAACCACCGGTTTGCATCTGGGGAGTGGCAGCGATAATGGATTTTTCCATACGCTGGCGGTGCCGCTGTTTATCTTTACCAATTTTATTATTGCAATACTGCTCATCCGTACTTTTGCGCTTCTGATGCAGGGAAAATTGTTAGTCAGAACCGAGCGCGCCGTTTTAATGAAAGCAGAGGACAAAGAATGATCATTCGTGACGAAAACTATTTTACTGATAAATATGAATTAACCCGCACACACTCTGAAGTACTGGAAGCGGTGAAAGTGGTTAAACCGGGTAAAACGCTGGATCTGGGCTGTGGCAATGGTCGTAACAGTCTTTACCTGGCAGCCAATGGTTATGATGTTGACGCATGGGATAAAAATGCCATGAGTATCGCCAACGTCGAGCGCATTAAATCCATTGAAAATCTGGATAATTTACACACCCGAGTCGTTGATCTGAATAACCTCACATTTGATAGACAGTACGATTTTATTCTTTCGACTGTGGTACTGATGTTCCTTGAGGCTAAAACCATCCCAGGGCTGATTGTCAATATGCAACGTTGCACTAAACCTGGTGGTTACAACCTGATTGTGGCGGCGATGGATACCGCTGATTATCCATGTACCGTCGGCTTCCCGTTTGCCTTCAAAGAGGGAGAATTACGTCGATATTACGAAGGCTGGGAGAGGGTGAAATACAATGAAGACGTCGGCGAGCTGCACCGCACCGACGCCAACGGTAATCGTATTAAACTGCGTTTCGCCACGATGCTGGCACGTAAAAAATGACCCGCTAAGAATAAGGCGCGTGAAAATTCCCCACGCTGAGATGATTTACTGTTCTTCTTTTCGGTAAGCATATTTTTTATCGAAGGGATGTGAAATTAATCACAGTAGTCGAAGTTTTTTAGCAGCTTAACTTACTGAAATTTAACTACTGATGATTGACTTAGCCCCTTTTTCGGCATTGACTATGTCGTCTGAAAAGGGGCTGAAAAATTTATTTTCACCAACACTTTTTTTGCCACAACACGAAGCGGCGCTTTTTGCTATAACTTAGAAAGTAATATAATCATCTCAGGAAACTATTCATGCGTACCACATCATTTGCGAAAGTTGCAGCTTTATGCGGCTTGTTGGCTCTGTCTGGTTGTGCCTCTAAAATCACCCAGCCAGATAAATATTCTGGTTTTTTAAACAATTACTCTGATTTAAAAGAAACAACCTCAGCAACAGGTAAACCTGTTTTACGTTGGGTAGACCCGAGTTTTGATCAAAGCAAATATGACAGCATCGTCTGGAACCCAATCACTTATTATCCGGTACCAAAACCTTCTACCCAGGTAGGGCAGAAAGTTCTGGATAAAATTTTGAACTATACCAACACCGAAATGAAAGAAGCGATAGCGCAGCGTAAACCACTGGTTACCACCGCTGGGCCGCGTAGTCTGATTTTCCGTGGGGCCATTACCGGTGTAGATACCAGCAAAGAAGGGCTGCAATTCTATGAAGTGGTTCCTGTTGCATTAGTGGTTGCGGGGACGCAAATGGCTACAGGCCACCGTACCATGGATACTCGCCTCTATTTTGAAGGTGAGCTGATTGATGCAGCGACTAATAAACCGGTTATCAAAGTCGTTCGTCAGGGCGAAGGTAAAGACCTGAATAACGAAAGTACGCCAATGGCTTTCGAAAATATTAAACAAGTTATTGATGACATGGCGACCGATGCCACCATGTTTGACGTTAACAAAAAGTAGTTCCAGACGCGCCATCGTTAGATGGCGCTTTTTATCCGGTGCGCCGTAAAACCCCATCCTTCAGGGCGGGGATATAAGGCGCGGTTTTCCACCTGACCAGGTGTTTGCTGTTGTTCAATGTATTGGCGGATGACGGATATTGGCGCACCTCCGCAGCTACTGGCAAAATAGCCAGGACTCCACAAAACGCCTTTGTAGTAATACCTGACTGCAATATCTGGTCGATCTCGTCGCAGTCACCTACTCGATACGCCTTTGAGGCTGTTTACCAGACTGGATATCGCCAGTTTGGGAGGATAGTTAATTAACAAATGGACGTGATCTGGTTCGCCATCCATTTAAACCAGTTCAGCTTCAAAATCAGCACATACATTTGAAAAGTAAGTGCGTAGTTTTTCTGTCGCGTCATAGTCAAAAATCTGACGTCGGTATCTGGTGACAAAGACCAGGTGAACATGCATCAGGAAAACACAATGCTTCCCCGTCGGATATCGGTTTCTTTATTCATAGACCAAAGTATCATTTGGCCTGTGAAACGATTACAGGCATTTAAATTCCAGTTAAGACCCGGTGGTCAACAGGAGCGTGAAATGAGGCGCTTCGCAGGCGCATGTCGTTTCGTTTTCAATCGTGCTCTGGCGCTTCAGAATGAGAATCATGAGGCCGGTAATAAATACATCCCTTACGGGAAAATGGCTTCCTGGCTGGTTGAGTGGAAAAATGCCACTGAAACGCAATGGCTTAAAGATTCTCCCTCACAGCCATTGCAACAGTCACTGAAAGACCTTGAGCGGGCTTACAAAAACTTCTTCCGGAAGCGGGCTGCTTTTCCCCGATTCAAAAAGCGGGGACAGAATGATGCATTCCGCTACCCGCAGGGCGTTAAGCTCGATCAGGAAAACAGCCGTATTTTTCTGCCGAAACTGGGCTGGATGCGCTACCGCAATAGCCGTCAGGTCACGGGTGTTGTGAAAAATGTCACTGTCAGCCAGTCCTGCGGTAAGTGGTACATCAGTATTCAGACAGAAAGTGAAGTATCCACTCCGGTTCACCCTTCAGCATCAATGGTCGGGCTGGATGCTGGCGTGGCTAAACTCGCCACGCTGTCAGATGGCACAGTCTTTGAGCCTGTAAACAGTTTTCAGAAAAACCAGAAGACGCTGGCGAGACTTCAGCGACAGTTAAGCCGCAAGGTCAAATTCAGCAACAACTGGCAGAAGCAGAAACGCAAAATACAGCGACTGCATTCCCGTATCGCATATATCCGCAGGGACTACCTTCACAAAGTCACAACGACCGTCAGCAAAAACCACGCAATGATAGTCATTGAGGATTTGAAGGTCAGCAACATGTCAAAGTCAGCAGCGGGTACGGTCAGCCAGCCGGGGCGCAATGTCCGGGCAAAATCAGGTTTAAACCGTTCGATACTGGATCAGGGCTGGTATGAAATGCGCCGCCAGCTTGCGTACAAGCAGCTCTGGCGTGGCGGTCAGGTGCTTGCTGTTCCGCCAGCGTATACAAGCCAGCGTTGCGCGTGCTGTGGTCATACAGCGAAAGAAAATCG
>NZ_SJWV01000254.1:0-4151 GCF_004352695.1 Escherichia sp. KCJ4928 | reverse complement strand
TAATCGGCGGCGATATTCAGTACATCAAGCCCCGTTGATTTATATTCTCTCGTGGAAAGTAAGAAAAAAGCCGCTCTAATAAGTTCTGGCATTGACGAAAGCGCATCAGCCGCATCATCAGGAACGCAGGAAAATTCCTGTTTCAGGGAATTAAAACGATCATCACGCATAACCCCCCCCATTTTCACAATCAGCAATCAGGATGGCTTTGGCCTCATTCAGCGCCATATCAGCGGTAATCTGTGCGTATGCCAGCGAATGCGGGATTATTGCCCCTGTATACTCCGGCTCTCTGATAATGTGTTTTTCTGCGGTTGCTGCCGTGCATGAAATATCAATCAGCGCGTGCATCAGCGTAGTGAGCGCGGCGGTTGCGTCCGGTGTGGTTTTATTGTGCATAGGTTTCCCCCTGGCGAATACGGGCGACAAAAATAAGATGTGCGTGCGGCAGCTGGGCGCGTGCTTCGCCTTCTGTTGCTGCCGTGACGGTAAAGAGTGATCTTTGTTTTTCCTGGCACTGCATAAAGCGCCAGACAAAGTAAGGGCGTGCGGATACAGCCATGTGAAAGGCTCCTACAGTAATTTTAAGGAGTCTCGCTACTACGCTGCTAAACGGGGTGGCGAGACGTAACAGGGTTAGCAGACTGGCACTGTAGGAACCAGCGAGCGCAAAGGCTCCCCCGTTACGCCCCGCCATAATGCGGGTATGGGTAGGCTTACGGACACAAAAAAACCGCATATCGGAATATAAGCGGCTGTCCGCTACAGTATTCAGGCTGCTAAACCCGGTCGCCATGTGGGCGACGGGGGAAGCATACAGCCCCGTTATAATTTTTTGCAAGCGGTTTTTACGCATGATGTGACCCCTGGCGAATACGGGCAGCGAATACAGCAACACAACCGGACGGGCAACGGTTACGCGCTTCGCGTTCCGTCCAGGCGGTTACGTGGATGATTTGAGATTCTCCGGCACTCAGGGCCAGAAAACGCCACACAAAGGCAGTTTGTGTGTGTACAAGGTGTGGTATATGATTTACGGCAACCATAACGGCTCCTCGTTTACGTTGTTGGTTAGAAGCCCTGCGAGTGGTAACGACACTTGCGGGGCTTTGTCTTTTCATCGATTACCTTGATAAAGGTGTCAGCCACTATGTTAGTAACGGGTGTCAGCCACGTCAATAGTGTTTTTCCGTTTTCTTGTGTGTATACTGTCAGCCACCTAATAACGAGGAAATCAGATATGGCAACAAAAGCAGTTAATGCAAAATCCAAAAAGCTTGAGGCTCGAGTACCACACGCAATAGCTGATGCTGTAGAAAATTTAAAGGAAGATGGCGAAAGTACAGGGCAATTTATCGTTTCGGCACTTGAAGGCGAGATCAAACGCCGCCAGCGCCGCAAGGCCAAAGAATCAGAATAATCACTATCAGCGCCGTGGTGTGAGGTACTACGGCGCATTGCTTTACAGGGCAGTAACATGACCAACAACACACTATCACCAATACAAGACACGCAAACGCAAGATGATGAAATCATCCGGCAAAGGCAGTCAGAAGCCTGCGCCAGACTTGAGGAAGAACTAACCAGAACAAAAATACCACCACCAGCGCCGCGCTTAATGCCACCAGAAAAATTTGCCCTTGAAGATTTTGTCGATAAATACCCACGGCGGTTAAAAGCCACTAAAAACCGACCGCCTGGCTGATAGCCTTGTCCACCAGCCGTAAATGTGGCATTGTCGGCGATGCTCATGCGTTGGGGATAACGCGAAATTTGTGTCGAAGGGCCACCGTGACAGGTGGCCTTTTCTTTGCCTGTTATCCGGCAGGTTTGATCAACTCGTCATCTGTCCCCACTAACTAGGCAACGTGTTTAACACGAAGCGATTTTCGTTAAACACAAACCAGTTTTTTGTTTAACACACCCTCAAAAACTGTTAAATAGTAACAAGTTAACACTACTTGTTTTGGGGCCATGAATGGACAAAACACGCAAAGCGATACTTAAGGGGATCCGCTTCCCGCCTGACTTATTAGCTGATATTGAAAAACGCATAGAAAGAGATAAAGCGCACTCCAACTTCTCATCGTGGGTAATTGAAGCCTGTAAACATCAGCTTAAGACCACATCTAATGTTTTTACCGCAAACGATGATAAAAACGACCAAACAAACTGACGAAGCAAAAAAAGAAATTTGCTGATTACATGATGAAAGGGCTGAATCAGACACAGTGCGCTATTCTTGCTGGATACAGTGCGAAAACAGCCAGATCGAAAGGGTCACAACTGGCAAAGGAACCGTGCATTCTTGCTTACATAGCATCAAAAAAAACATGATTGTAATATTCCACTACTACATAACAGGCGACCTTTAAGGACGCCTGTTCTTTTACGTTCACTCCTCAAGGGCTTTTCTTCGCTGTTCATCAAGCCAATTTTGCACATCCTCTTCATACCAGGCATTGCGACGGCCTATCTTGAAGGGCTTTGGAAAGTCCGGCGTTCTGTTAAAAAACATATGAAAAGCAGCCGCGTTGTTGTATCGCAATTTTTTCATCACATCATCACGCAACAAAATCTGACTATTATTTATATCATTCATATATTGTACACCTTATTCATTTACCAATTTTAAACCGCGTTTACCATGCGTCCTAACAATAACCCCACGTCTTGCAGAATCGACAAAATCACCTATCCATTGCATCATTATTACCCGCTGTTCAATATATGACGTCCTGTTATAAATATCCCTTACAGTATTTCCGCTCTTATGTGCAAGTGCAGCCTCTATAACATCGGGGTTAAATCCCTCTTCATTGAGTAATGTGCTCCACATTGACCTGAATCCGTGTACTGTCATTTCCTTTGCAAACTCGCTTTTATTAACCCTACTGACAATAGCATCTCTCGTTATTGCCTTTGCAACTGAATGAGCACCATAAAAAACATACTCACTTTGTTTTATTTTTCTCATTCGCATTATCACTTCAACAGCCTGTAAAGATAAAGGAATAATGTGTTCTCTTTTCCCCTTCATCCTCTCTGCTGGAATGGTCCATAGTTTTCTGTCAACGTCCAGTTCTGACCATTTGGCACCTAATGCCTCGTTAGGTCTGGTCATTGTCAGCATCATAAAAAGAAGACCATATGTTATTGATGGATGACAACTTTCTGCCTCAAGCCAATTAAGAAAAGCGGGTAATCTTTCTATGGCCAGCGCCTTAAAGCTTTTCTCTTCCATAGGTGGAAGCGCTTTATGAATACGAGACAACGGATTAAACTGAACAATTCCAGCATTCACGGCATAATCCATAACAAGACGCATAACCTGTACTATTTTTCGTTGCTGCGCAGGCGTTTCGTCATATTTTCTAATAACTGACAATACATTATCAGCACGTATATCATAAATTGACCAACCCCCAAAATCAGGAATAATATAAACTTTAATAACTCTGCTAACTGTTTTTACTGTGTTTTCCCTTCTACTCCCCTTTAAATACAATTCAAACCAGTTATTTGTTATTTTTTCAAAGGTCTGTGACCTCAGCATAATTCGTTCAGATTTTGCCTTACGCTTAGACTCATTAGGATCCACACCTCTTGAAAGTAATTTCCTTGCTTTATCCCTTTCCTCTCTTGCCTCAGCTATTGAATAATCTGGATAACGACCAATAGTAAGCGTTTGTCTTTTTTTGGTGTCGGGGTGCTGATACCTGAAACGCCATGTTTTACAGCCTTTTCTTGAAACATATAACAACAACCCAAATCCATCATGAAGCGAGTAATCTTTATCCTTTGGTTTTGCGTTCTTTACTTCAACATGGCTTAACGGTTTGATTAGCATAAATGCCCCTACTGATAAAGTTTATGGTTCATCGGTTAGTCCATGTCAACAACAAAGCGTTAAAATCTGCCGTTAACAACACATAAAAACATAGAGCAAAGATAACCATAACTATTTGATAAAACGTAGAAAAAAAACAAATAAACACTTTATTTGTTTTTTTATTATCTACTATTCTTGGGGATAAGGATAAAAACTTCCTTGATATGGCGTACACCGGTCTGCGCATCGTAGGAGCCAAACAGGGCCGCCACCAGGTCAAACACCCACTGTGCGCAGGACTCCCCGAACGTCGGGCTGC